>JAJRBK010000111.1 GCA_028679495.1 Methanobacteriota archaeon | reverse complement strand
TTGACAAGTCTCCCTCCTGGAATCACGTGCGGATGCAACCCCTTGGGCCTCCGTATGCGTCAAGAAGCCCCCTTCATGGCTTCTTCAGCCGACCGCATGTGTGATGCGATCTCCACTCCGTGAGGTATTCAAGCTCCGCTGCCGCTGGAGACCGTTGATTCGGATCAACACATTGATTTACTATCGCGCTAATAGGGTTAAGGTAATAAGGAACAGGCGCTACAGCGCTCATAGGAGTGACCTTTCACAAAACGAGGGTGCGGATGTAACGCGCGGCTCCTTCCAATTGCATCAGCGCTCGTCGATTCCGTGCCCGAATCTGATATTAGACACGGAAACGGTTGAGTGTATTTTACTCCTTAGATCGCTAATGTATTAGTAGCAAGGTGGGCGCATGGCTATATCCACACGAAAGCGAAACAACTCTTCAAAAAAATCATTGCTCCCTGAGCTCAAGCCCCGTACCCTTCAGACGACACTCCTTGGTGAACAGGCCGAGGAGATGCCCCATGTCCGCACGAGTGATGGCTTCATCCTTCCGTGGAACAGTGAAGCGATCGTCAAGCAATTGCTTCGCGAGACGACACTGGCGCACACGTTCTATGGGACGCGCGGCATGAAGCGACCTGAAGCGGAGCGGGTTGCAAGTATCGTTGAAAAGAAGATCAAGCGGATGGACGTCCATGAGCTTAGTGGCCCCCTCATCCGTGAGTTCGTTAACGTCGTTTTGTATGAGGAGGGGTTCAGCGACTGGGCACGCGCGTGCTCGCGTGTAGGAACGTCTCTCTATGATGCGCATCTCATTGATTACGGGCAGGGGTTCGAAGCGAAGGAAAACTCAAACCTTACTGCAAATCCAGAGACCTCAGCCAAGAAGAAGCACGATAAGCTCAGCAAACAGCAGGTGCTTCTCATGCTGCCCCAGAGCATCGCCGACGCCCATCGTTCAGGAGACTACCATATACACGACATGGAGTACGCGAACGTGCGGCCGTTTTGTGCTGATTATGACCTCCGCTATTTCCTCTATTATGGCCTTATGCCCGATGGAACCGGGGTTCATGCGTCGGTCGCCGGACCGGCCAAGAGCCCTGAAGTGGCAATCCTGCACGCGGTCAAGGCACTCGCAGCAGGACAGACGAACTGCGCGGGTGGACAGGGCTTTTACAACTTCTTGACCTTTTTGGCTCCCTACCTGGAGCATCTTGACTACAGAAAAATCAAGCAGCTCATGCAGGAAACGGTGTACGAGCTCACGCAGGTCTTTATCGCGCGCGGTGGCCAGATGGTATTTAGCAGCCTCCAGCTGACGCCGGGAGTCCCTGAGCTCTGGAAGGACAAGCCGATCGTCATGCGTGGCAAGGTCTGGGATGGCACCGAGGCACCCCTGCGGACGTACGATGAATTTGAGCGCGAGGTCCGGCTCGCCTTCAAGGCGGTCATGGAGGTCATGACAGAAGGCGACAACTGGGGTAAGCCGTTCAACTTCCCGAAGCCGGAAGTCGCGATCGAGTCCTCGTTTATGGTGCCGCGCGAACAAGACGCCTTCTATGGCCATCCGGAGATCCCCACGCTCGAGGACAACTATGACGCGGCGTTCAAGCTCTCTGCAGAGTTCGGCTCGACGTACTTTGATAATATGATTCCGGCGTATCGGGGCGCAGGGAAAGGCGTCTCGTGCTACCAATGTTGCAGCTACATGTTTAAGGTCGAGCGTGATGACGATGCGAGTTTTGAGGACAAGCTATACTTCAAAAATGGGGCCCACTTTTCGATGGGGTCATGGCATGTCGTCACGCTCAACGTTCCGCGCGCGGCATATCGTGCCGACCACGATACGGACGCGTTCATCGATAATCTTAAGAACCTCGTCGATGCCGCCATCGAGTTCTTCCACATCAAGCGGAAATGGATGGAACCACTTATTGCCGGCAACAGGCTCCCCTTCCTCCAGCAGCGCCCGCGCGACCCTAACACAGGCGAGTTCGGACCCCAGCTCTATGACTTTGAGGGCCTTGTCTACACTATAGGGGTGGTTGGAGTGAACGACGCGGTCAAGTACCATACGGGGTACGCCATACACGAGAACCCTATCGCATGGGAGCTCGCCATACGCGCTATCACCGAGCTTCAGGCGTACTGCCGTCAGGCAGGGGCTGAACACGGGATCAAGATCGCCTTGGCGCGAACGCCCGCAGAATCGTGTGCGCAACGCCTCGCCGTTGCCGATCTCCTCAACCCTGAGTTCACGGATAAATGTCGTCGTGTCGTTGAAGGAAACGTGGCTGAGGCGATAAAGCGTTACAAGAAGACAAAGTCGCGAGACCTGCCGATTTACTACTCAAATGGCACGCATATCCCAGTGAGCGCTGACGTGGACCTGTTTGATCGACTGCGATATGAACAGGTCTTCTATCACTGCCTTGATGGCGGCGATTTGACGCACCTCTTCTTGGGTGAGGCAAAGCCCAACCCCGAAGGGCTCAAACAGCTGTGCATGAACATTGCCAAGAATACGCAGATCGGCTACTTTGTGGTCGGGCGAGACCTGACTCTCTGCCTTGACGATCTCCATGTCGAAGCGGGTATCCACGACACGTGTGACAACTGCGGCTCATCGAACGTTGAGCAGATTGCGCGTGTCACCGGTTATATGAGCTCTGTGTCGAGCTGGAACGAGGGCAAGAAGCAGGAGCTCAAGGATCGTCACCGTATTTCAACAGAACGTTATGCTTAGCGCTTCTGCCCCTCGAGCGCTATTCGATAATCGCGTGTAGCTGAACGTCCGTCTCTTCGAGCAACGTTTTGAGTGCTTCCGCTCGTTCAATATATGCCGGTACTGAGTCTACGAGCTCGTCGCGGACGCCTGTCTCCATAAATGACTCAGGGATCATGTTAATCTTTGCGGGAAGCCCCTCAAGGTAGGCCTCAATCGTTGCCATCGCTTTAATTGCGGCGATCGTGCCCCCTATCAAGGGGGTTGCCACCTCTTTGAGCGCCGTGGTCGCGGCGTTGATGTCAGTCTCGTTGGCTCCTTGAGCGAGCGCTTGGGCGAGGCGCGTCGCCGCTTCCTGAATTGCTACGTAGCGTGCGTTGAGCTTGCCGAGAAAAACCTTCCATTCGTCGGCGTTCATGCCCGTGTTTGCCTCAAAGTCGCGCTTGACGATAGGGCGGGCGACCGCTGGCAGCCCTTCAGCGGTGGCGTTGAAATCATCGATGCCCCGCGAGAACGCTGTAGCGCTTTCCGCTGCAGTCTCACATGCGCGTGCTAGCCGCTCGACCTCGTGTGTGCTTAGCATATTTTTCGTATCCTCGGTTGTTTCGTTGTTTCGTCAGATATTCATAAGTTTCTCTTTCTGCTCGGCTGAGAGTTTCTTCTGTCCTCCCACCTGCGTTTCGATGAACTCCCAAAAGCGAAGCATAAGCTCTGCAAACGCTTCACCGAGCTTGTTGGTTTTAAACTCGTGGATGTATATTCCTTCCGCTCCTGGGGCGTCTTTCGATAAGATAACGACCGCGGTAGGGCCGATAGATCCTCCGAGGCCGAACCCAACGGCGTTACTCGCTTGTCCTTCGCGATCGCCACCGCCCCCTCCACCGCCGGTACCAAAGTTAAACTGGTAGATGGGTATCGCGACCTTATCGCCGAATTCAACCGCCTTACCCAGGGATTCAACGCCGCTAAAAATGGATTGTAAGTTGGCGAGCACCTCACTTATGGTAGCGTTGCTGTCAACCATAAAAATCACCATAGCTTATTCAAATGAGCACGTAATAACTCTTTTGCTGCGAATAGGGCGTAAAAGCGGTCGATAGCCCGTATTTGAGCGAACCGCTCCTTTGTCGCACTGCACACGAACACGTCAGGTATAACGGCTTACCAGCGTTTATAACGTTGGAAAAACCCGCACCTCCTTAATGGGTTGACCTGCGCGTCCATCGAGCAAGCCGATGCGAACGTGTCAATCGCGATAACGTGTGGCTCGTTTACAAGCCGATGGAAGAGCCCGAGCCGACGATGAGGCGATGTCCTTTGGGGAGCTTCTGATCCATCGACCGTATCTGTGTCTTATCGCCAATCAAACTCTCGACGATCGTCTTCTTGCACGCGATAAAACTTTCACCGACAACAATTGAATTCTCGATATGTGCCCCTGCTATGTGCGTGTCGTCTCCGATAGAGGTATAGGGACCGATGTACGTTCCAGCATCGATCGTACAGTTATTTCCAATTATTGAGGGGCCATAGACCACGCTTCCGGTTCGTAAGACGGTGCTCTTGCCGATGGAGACGCGCCCTTTTACCACGGCTCCCTCTTCGATCGTGCCATATATGACAGGAGTGAGATCATCGAGCAAGAGCCGGTTGACTTCAAGGATATCCTCAGGCATGCCCGTGTCTTTCCACCAACCCTGGATGATATGGTGTTTCACGACGCGCCCGTTATCGATGAGCTTCTGTATCGCATCCGTAATCTCAAGCTCACCTCTCCATGATGGTTCAATTTTTTGTATGGCGTCGAATATCGAACGGGTGAAGAGGTAAACGCCCACAAGCGCAAGGTCGCTTTTCGGCACCTTTGGCTTCTCAACGAGCTGGATAAGGTGACCGCCGTCGTCAAGCTCAGCAACACCGTACCGCTGCGGATCGGACACACGTTGCAGGGCTACGACAGCGTCACTCTTGTTCTCATCAAAATCAGCGACAAGTTGCGTGATCCCATGGCGAAGGATGTTATCGCCCAGATACACCACAAACGGAGCCTCTCCCATGAAATCCTCAGCGCATGCGACTGCGTGCGCTATGCCAAGTGGCGCACCTTGGTCGATGTACGTAACATTCACGCCATACTGTGTCCCGTCACCGATCCGTTCGATCACTTGCTCTCGTCCGTTGAGGCCAAGGATCACCGCAACGTCCGTAATGCCCGCACGTTTGAGGTCTTCGAGTGCGTACACGAGCACCGGCTTATTCGCAACGGGGATGAGTTGCTTCGGTCCGCTATGCGTTAAGGGCCGTAATCGGGTGCCGCTTCCTCCCGAGAGCAAAAGTCCTTTCATTGCCATTCATCTCGCAGTGCGCTGAGCCCTTCATGCACATCAGCAAGGCGCATTCCGAGCGCTCGTTCGGCCTTTTCAACACGAAGCGCAGAGTTCATCGGACGTCGTGCCTGTTGCCGTAGCGTGTCCGTGCTCGTAACGTTAATAAGCTTGCTGTTTAGCCCGAACACGTCGGCGATCGCACACGCAAATTCGTAGCGGCTGAGCTGCTCGCGACCTGAGACGTGGTAGATACCTTTGAGGCGACGCTCGCAGATGCGTAAGAGGGCGCGCGCACAGTTATTCGTGTAGGTCGGCGTATTGTACTGATCGTTGACCACGTTGATCGGCGTGCCCGCCTGCAATGACTCGACAACCCATGTCACAAAGTTCGGCTTATCTGGTCCATAGAGCACGCACACTCGGGCAACGACGTTGTTTGGTTCTGCAAGCGTAAATCGCTCACCGGCGAGCTTAGACTCACCGTATACGTTGATGGGATGTGTGACATCCTCCTCAGCATACGGGCCGCGCTCCCCGTCGAAAACGTAATCGGTCGAGATGTATACCACACGTGCGCCGCATTCCTTGCCTGCGTCGACTACGTTCTTGGTTCCGAGCGCGTTTGCCTGCCATGCCTTGTCCGGCTCCCTCTCGCAGCGATCAACGTCAGTCATTGCGGCAGCGTGAATAATCCAGTCAGGCTTGACACGTTGCATCGTCGCGCTTACGTGTCCTCGTTCGGTGACATCCATTGGGATGCCGCGCTCGTGAGAAACGCGGTTGTACGTTCCCAGCGCGTCGATGTTGTGCTTGGACGCCTCCCTCAGGAGGGCCCCCCCAAGCAAACCACTTCCACCCGTGATTAATACCTTCATGATGAGCGGCATGAGGGACGCATTGATGCGCCCCGCCTCACGCTCAACTCTCGTTAAGTGATCATAAAGGTTTCTGAGCGAGCATGTCGTCTCAAAACTCCTGTGCTCAGCGAACCCTGCTCGATGTGAGTTGAAGGAGACACTCTTGGTCGCTGCTTGACCCATGCGCCGGCTTACCAATACAACGCGTATACTGGAATAACGTGGCAAAGCGAGAAATACCTGCAAACGTATGGACGTTTAGCCTCATAGAATGAGTCTGCGAGTGAGGGATCACTGTGCCCGTTCCAGTTACCGAACGCAATTTATCGCGCTGTGTTTGTGGCGAATGTCCGACCCTCTACTTTGGCGAAGTGATAGGCACGCTCTTTTGTGCCAAAGGCGCTAGTGATGTCGTCCCTCAGAGACGCGGCTGTAATTGCATAGATTGTCCTATCTTTCATGCCTGCAGCCTGAGTAAAGGGTACTTCTGCATTCGGGGGTCGATGTAGTGTCGACATAACCGTATATCTGCGGGGGGTGGTAGAACGAAGGTTCCCAATACGTTTGATAACATGGGAAAGTGCATCTGTTACAAGGATCCCTGCCCGACTTTTGCTGAGAACAACTTAAGCGGCGGACTCTTTTGCTCGATCACACGATGCGTCGAGCCTTTGGAAACGAAGGAATGCATATGCGACCGCTGTTTGGTCTGGAACGAGTATAACCTTACTGAGCTGTATTATTGTGCAGATGGGTCGGAGGGGTGGTAACAGTCTACGCGGAGCGCGCTTATGCATCATCGGTGGTTAACGCGATGAGCAACCGGCGCGACCCTCAAAGGCATAAGAGCAAGACATGAAGACCGTTCGCTATACGTACGAAAGCATGGGCAAATGCCTGTGTTATAAGGGGGGCTGTCCGACCTTCAAGACTAACAAGCTAAGCGGAGGGCTTTTTTGTACTCTCGGCAAGTACGACCCACCCCCCGAGAGAAAAGGCTGTCTGTGTGATTCGTGTCCTGTGTGGACCGAATGCGGCCTTGCTGGTCTCTATTTTTGTATAGAAGGAGCGTTTCAAAAAGGCGCTCCATAGACGGCGGCACGCGATTTGCGTATCGTCACGATAGCTACGTTTGTGCACCGAGAGCTCTCTCTCAACAAATCTGCAAACGTGTCCTGCTTTTGTCGACCACGCTTTGTTTTGACACATGGCCATGCGTCGCGGTAAAACCGCACAAAGTTTAAAGATGTCCAGAACGAGAGAACACTGATGGATCTGCTCGGCTTTGCGCTGTTGAGCTTCTCTTCAGTCTTTATTCTTATCGACCCGATCACCGTTACGCTCGTCTACGTCTCACTGACAAAGGGCGTCGATCGGTCGAAAAAACGGCAAATCGCCCGCGACGCCACCATCTACGCGCTCATCATTCTGCTTATCTTTGCGATCGGCGGCTACGGCATCCTCCAAGTATTTGGCATCACCCTCGCCGCGCTCAGAATAGGTGGTGGCATCTTGCTCTTCTTGATAGGTATAGAGATGGTCTACGCACGCATGTCCTTGACAAAGCAACCTTCCGCAACAGCAGAGGACTATGCTGAGGCCATCGCCGTCACGCCGCTGGCCATCCCAATCATCGCGGGTCCCGGCGCAATTACCACAGTGGTCGTTCTCACCGGGGAGGGCTTGAGCCTCGGTTGGGCGGGGGTCGCGATCGTTCTGGCTGCCATCCTCGTCGTCATCACCGTCGTCTATTACGTGATGCTCAACTCACAAATTATAGCAGGCATTCGTGAAAAAGAGCTTAGAGTCGTGAATCGAGTGCTCGGACTCCTCCTCCTTGCGATAGGCGTGCAGTTCATCATCGACGGCATCAAAGCCGCGCTTGTGTAGCATTACTCACAGCTCGTCGATACGGGTGTTTGGACGCTCTGCGTTCAGCCGAGGCGTTATTTGAACGCATCGGGGGCTGATCGGACGTGCAAGACACGCACCTGATGCAGAAACCTTATGTATTGTTGCGACCGTGTCTGACAGCATTCAATGTGAAAATTCATTGGCCGAGGTATACTTCATGAAGAGACAGATAGCACTAATAGCGGTATGTGCCGTCCTTGCCTTATGCGTGCTTACCGCTGGTTGTAGCGGTCCGACCGCGTCACCGACGCCGTCGCCAGCATCGCGTTCCTCATCAGCGGTAGCTTCGACTGCACAAGTCATCACACCGTCAGTCACCGCTGCAT
>JAJRBK010000110.1 GCA_028679495.1 Methanobacteriota archaeon | reverse complement strand
GGGGCAGCACGGCACATAGGGCTGACTCTTTTGGACGCTTCGTAGGCACGTCTTTCATGCTATGTACGGCAAGGTCAATGTCCCCGACACGCATCAGATCGTCGATCTCTCTCACGAACGCACCCACTCCCGCATCACGAAAGGGCTTATCAAGGAAGTTGTCCCCGCTCGTTTTAACGATGACAAGTTCGCTCTTTATGCCCTTCGCGTAAAGCGCGTTTTGTACCATTTCTGCCTGTACCGTGGCAAGCCTGCTGCCACGAGTGCCGATGCGGAGTATATTAGATCACCTCTGTGCAACTATGTTGTATGATGTTGGGGGTTGGGATTACCGACTACTCGGCCAAAGAGCTTCTCAAGGGCGCGTGTGTACGCTTCGACGGTGAACGCCACATCCTCGCTTGAATGAGCGAGCGAGAGAAAGCACGTTTCGTACTGTGACGGCGGCAAAAAGACTCCTTCGTCGCGCATAAATCCGGCAAAGCGTTTGTAGAGCCTGTCATCGCACCTTCGCGCGTCTTCATAATTTTGCACGGGGTGACCCGCGAAGAACAGCTGGAACATTGAACCGATGCCTTGCACTACAAGATTAAGCCGCAGCTCCGCAAGCCGATCAGTGAGCATCCTTCGCAGCTGATCACCTAAACGGTTTATATGCCGGTATACCTCCTCGTTAAGTACAGAGAGCGTTGCAAGACCAGCAGCGAGCGATATAGGATGCCCGCTAAACGTTCCCGCGTTATAGACCGCTCCCAAGGGAGCGACGAGCTCCATAACTTCCCTTTTCCCCCCAAATACACCGATAGGGAATCCGCCCCCAACGATCTTTCCTAAAGTTGTAAGGTCGGGGACCACGTCATACACATGCTGAGCGCCTCCGGCTCCGAGGCGAAAGCCCGTGATCACCTCGTCAAATATCAATAGAACGTCGTTTTCGCTCGTTACGCTTCTTACTTCTTTTAAGTATGCCCCAACAGGCAGTACAGGACCGATATTGCCCATCACTGGCTCCATGATAACGCATGCCGGCTCGTGTTTCTCGAGTGTGACAGCAAGCGCTCCTATATCGTTAAACGGTACCTGGACTGTGTTTTTGACTGCCTCTGGCGGCACGCCAAGCGAACTTGCCGTCGATGTGGCTGCCGACCCTGGTTTTACAAGCACAGCGTCGTGCGCGCCGTGATAGCCTCCCTCTATTTTAACGATCGTGTCTTTGCCTGTAAAGCCTCGTGCAGCGCGAACGGCGCTCATCGTCGCTTCGGTTCCTGTTGAAACAAATCGAAGCATCTCTATCGAGGGAACGTGAGTGCGAATGCGTGCTGCTAGGTCAATCTCAAGTGTGATCGGTGTGCCATAGTCCCAGCCCTTTTCAAGCTGCTTAGCTACGGCAGCACGGACGGCTGGATGGGCGTGGCCGAGCACGAGCGGACCGTACCCCATACAATAATCAATGTAGCTATTGCCGTCAACATCTGTTATCTGCGCGCCGCGGGCCGATTGAACATAAAATGGATATGGATCGATTGCGCGAACCGGGCTTGATACCCCTCCCGGCATTATTTCCTTCGCTTCTTGGTATAACGCATGTGATTTGTCAGTTCTCATGTGTCCTCACGCTTGGCGCAGATGCCGTGCTGCTTCCTTTGCAAAATAGGTGACGATCATGTCAGCGCCAGCGCGCCGAATTGAGAGTAAGACCTCGTTGATTACATCTGGACGCAAACTGCTATTTGTAATCGCTCCGTGTAACATAATGTATTCGCCGCTGACGCTGTACGCGGCGATCGGAACGGTAAACGTTTGCTTAATTCGATAAATGATGTCTAGGTACGGCAATGCGGGCTTGATCATAATAATGTCAGCACCTTCGCGCACGTCCAGCCTCACCTCTCGTATCGCTTCGTCTGTGTTAGCAGGGTCCATTTGGTGTTGAGATCGATCGACGAACGCGCACGAGGAATCCACAGCATCCCTAAATGGTTCATAGAAGTTGGAGCAGTACTTGACAGCGTAGGACATGATTGGAGTGTGTTTAAACCCTCCTTCATCAAGGCCTGCACGGATAGCTGCGACCATCCCATCGATCATCCCAGAAGGCGCGACAACATCAACACCGGCCTCCGCGTACGTGACCGCGATTTGTTTGAGCATCTCAAGCGTGGGCTCGTCCATGATAACCCCTTTTTCGTCGACAACCCCGCAATGTCCATGGCTGGTATATTCACAAAGGCACACGTCAGCGATAATCGTGACGCCAGGCACCTGCCTTTTTATCTCAGAAATCGTATCCTGCACAACTCCGCTGAGCGAAGCGCTGCCTGTTTCATCCTTGTGGCGAGGCACGCCGAATAATAGGATAGCGGGAATTCCTAGGTCAGCGACGGTGCCTGCTTCGTGTACGGCACTCTCGACGGT
Source organism: Methanobacteriota archaeon (assembly GCA_028679495.1). Classification (GTDB taxonomy): domain Archaea; phylum Halobacteriota; class Bog-38; order Methanoflorentales; family Methanoflorentaceae; genus Methanoflorens. The sequence continues at coordinate 3,691 of JAJRBK010000110.1, read as the reverse complement.
ATGTCGGTCAAATTCTGGCAACGAGGCAATATTCGTGGGCCGTTCAAGATTCTCGTCGACAAAAAGCGGACAGATGAGATCTTCAAGATGTAATGACGTTTCACGGACGAGCGGGGCAATGCCTTTTCGCCGCAGCCTCGAAGGTCGATGAACCATTTAATCACCTTTCAGCTTAAAGAGCTTGTGTGCGGAAAGCATCAGATCGTGGTCATCGCTGATCGCCGCCTCTTTGAGCGACTCCGTTAGCTCAAAGAGCAGCTTCTTTACGATTGAGCCTGTGAGATCGTCGAGTACCTGCTGATAGCGCTGTGCGTCTCCATCGGCGTGTATTCTTTTGTACGCTTTTTGCAGTTCTCGCGTCCGTATGCTTTCAGCGTTCCTGTACAAGCTAGCGATCAGCTCGTCTGCTCTTCGCTTTTTGAACTGTTCTTCGAGCACCTTCAGCTCTTCGTTGATGATTGCCACCACCTTTCCTATCTCGGAACGCCGGCGTAGCAAGTTCTGCTCAGTGATCTTCTTTAAATCATCGATGTTGTGGAGCTCTACGCCGTTAATGCCCGCGACAGCCTCTTCTACGTCTCGAGGATTAGCGATATCAACAATAAGCAAACGCCGACCGTATCGTCGTTGCATCACGTTTGTGAGCTGTGCATGCGTTAGTATGTAGTGAGGCGCTGCGGTGGCACTGATTGCTAGATCGGCATCGGTCAGAAACTCCTCAACTCTATCGAATCGCACGGCAACTCCATTTAGCCGTTCGGCCAACGTCTGTGCGCGACGGAACGTGCGGTTTGATACAAACATCGTCTTAAGATTTCTTTCGGCAAGCGCTACCGCAACAAGCGTTCCAAGCTCACCAGCGCCGATCGTTAATATCACTTTGTCGTCTAGAGTGCCCAATATTTTTTCAGCAAGATCGACCGCAGCGGAGCCAACCGAAACAGATCCGCGGTTAATCTGTGTTTCGTTTCGCGCGCGCTTGCCGACTTGGATTGCCTTCGAAAACGCAAGGCTGAGTTCTAATCCTAAGGTGTCCATTTGCCTTGCGATCTCTGCGGCGCTTTTGAGCTGGCCTAGTATTTGGTCCTCGCCAACGATCATCGACTCTAACCCTGCGGCCAGACGCAGCAGGCGCTTAAGCGCATCGCGCGACTCATAACGGCCGATTAGCTGTCGAGGGACCAAGGGGAAGAATTGATCTACGAAGGCATCAACGTCAAAGTCAGAATCCACGTTGAGATACGCCTCAATCCTGTTGCATGTTTGCAGAATCACGCACGCACGCACGCCTTGTACAGCATACATCGCTTTGAGGGTGACCTCAACGTCGCCTATTCGCGCGCATTCCAAGTCGTTAAGGCTTGCCCATTTGTGTGTGATCGAGACGCTCATTATGCCATTCATGGAAACCTCCCTCGATTCGACCCTTCATTTGTATCTTTCGTTTTCGACAATGTTGAGCGCAAGATGTAAGCCCGTCTCGTACGACTGCGAGAGTCCCGCCCATACCTCGTTATCAGCGATGATCGATTCTAGGACCCGTCTTCTCTTATGCTGGTCGCCAATCTCAGCTTTCAGGACGCTTCGTACGTGGTTTTGTAGGTTTACCATTAGAGCAACGGTGTCGATGAGCTCTTCAATTTTCAGTCGTAGGAAGCGTGCGGACGCCGGGCTTTTGCCCATTGTCGAGATGCCGATTCGTATGTCATCCTTATCGACGATCGAAGGGACGATCACCTCGCCAACGCCGTCAACTTGGTTGACGAGGACGCGCATAGTCTTAGCTTGGTCGGCGATAAACTCATTGAGCTTGCGGTTATTGGTCGCTGGAACGACGATAAACGCATCATCGAGGTACTGCTTGATGTTCCGCACATCGTCGGTTATTGCTTCAACCAACCCATTCTCTGCCATCTTTGTTAGCTCGGCTGTGAAGCTCTTGCTTATCACTTTGGTCGGACCGTAGGAGCAAAACACCCTAGCCTTTCTCTCTCCGACGTGTCCGCCGCCAAATATGACGATACACTTGTCTCTTATGTCGATAAAAAGGGGAACGTGAGCCATACCATAAAACGCCAGTTCTCCGTTGTTGAGATGCGATAGTTGAGGGCACGACGTGCGTTTCAGCACGAGACTGCACACCTCACTCACAGTGCTACGTGCCGTTTGTATATAAAGGCTTACCTGCCTCGCAAAGCGCCGAGGGGGATGAGAATGCGCGTCCAAACTGAGCGCATAAACAGCGGCCGCTCTGTATAGCGTTCTCGCTAGCGATCCCTTTGCAGATCAATCTCGACGTTGTGGGTAGTTCCGTCACTTGCCTCGATCACCGCGATAAGCTTTACCATACGCCCTGACCCAGTGGAACGTACGTCCGATGACGAGAGCACTCGTTGTATCGATTTTTCGGCAAGACGTCTTACCATGTCGCTCGGATCTTCAAGTGCTCGAATTAGTGGTTTGAGCGCTCGGCTATCTCCAAGCTCCCCGAGCGCTTTTATCGTGGTGTAGCGCACGATCACGTCTTCATCTGACAAAAGAATGATGAGCGGCTCCGTCGCGCGTGCGTCGCCAATCTCGCCCAGAGCCGTTATTGACCAGTAACGGACGTTCGGATCGTGGCTTTTGAGGACGCGTAGTAACGGCCGTACTGCAGCGCTGCCTATCTTTACGAGCGCCTCCGCGCAGTAGGCGTCAATCCCAGCACGCGGCGTGCTAAACGAAGCGATGAGGTACGGGATCGCTCGCTTGCTCTGTATTTCGCCGAGCGCCCATGCGGCGTGTCTGCGGACCATCCACTCTTCATCTTTGAGCGCCTGGATAAGGCAATCAGCAGCGACCTCATCCTTGAGCTCTCCAAGGGCTTCAGCAGCGTGCGATCTGCTGCTTGCATCGGCTTCGCTCAGAATATTTATGAGCCCGTAGAGGTTCTTATCATGTTTGAGCTTAGCAATATCACGTCGCATGTTGTGCGTCCTCTGGCAGGCACTTGTGGGACTCCGTATACCCTACCGTGCGATCTTCTTAACTGATCCATTTTTTGATAGGATAACGACTCTGCTGGCTTGAGAGCTGCCTGCAATCACATACCCGAGGTGCTCGGCGATCTGACGTGCAAACATTTCGATCTCGTCGTAGCTGAGCATCGCGGTGCGTGGCAGGCGTCGTCGGGAGTACCCGAGGTGCATATACGATTTAATCTCCACGTAGTCTGGTTCGGCTTGTTCGATAAGCCGCGCGTAGCTGGCCGGTTCGATTGCATTTAGCTCGCGAGCGAGTGTCACCCGGATAGCAGTGCGCGCCGGATGGCCGGCGAGCACCCGCAATGACTCGAGGAGTTGCTCAAAGCGATGACTGCGTGGTTTGCATACGCTATAGTACCGCGCTTCGTCGGGACTGTTCAGAGAAAGGTAGACCTGTGTGGGACGTATCCTCTCAAGCATCGCAGGGACACTGCCGTTTGAGACAACAAACGTCGTCATCTGATGCCGTCGATAGAGCGCGATAAGCTCGTCTAAGTACGGGTACAGGGTCGGTTCACCGCTGAGCGAAATGGCTACTTGGTTGGGTTCCTCTGCTTCTCTAAGCTTCTCGACATTTGTCTTGGCGTATCCCTTGTAGCCGCTGATAAGCCGTTTCTGAGCAAATAACGATGCTTCGATCAGCGTTTGAGGCTCGTCTACGTGATCAT
>JAJRBK010000109.1 GCA_028679495.1 Methanobacteriota archaeon | reverse complement strand
CGTGTGCTCTTCCGATCTGAAACCCTCAACCGAGGGCAGTTCTACGTCCGATAGGCAAAAGAACAATGGGCCCGGCCGGATTCGAACCGGCGACCTCCGCCGTGTGAAGGCGACGTCATAACCAGCTAGACCACGAGCCCTCGCAGAAAGTAAGTAGCGTCGGAAACAGATAAGTTTATCGTTCCCCTCTTCGATCTCCTGTAAGGAGCACACGCTCTACACGCCGTCCGTGCGGTTTCCTTGACGTCTGAGCGGTGTCACGCCATGCAAGAACAACGCAAAGAGACTGAGTTTTCTGACATCGATTTGAAGCAATGGAAGCAGTACGACGACGTGCTTGTTGAGACCTTATGGCTGCTCGGACCACGCGACAAAACGGAACCACACGCTGGCGATTACTGGGGCAACTTCATTCCGCAAATCCCCTATCAGGTGCTCACCCGCTTCACCAAGCGTGATCACGTGGTCGTAGACTTTTTTAGCGGCATGGGAACCACGCTTATTGAATGCAGACGACTGGGCAGGCACGGCATTGGCGTTGAAATCGACCCGACTATCGCACGTCGTTCTACTGAGCGCATAAGGAGCGCCCCAAATCCGTATGACGTGTACACCGAGGTGTTGGTCGGAGATTCGACGGCACAGGAGACCGTTGACCGCGTTAAAACACAGCTCGCAGGGCTTGGTGCGCCTCAAGCAGATTGTGTTATCTTACATCCCCCATATCACGACATCATCACGTTCAGCGAGATCAACGGCGACCTCTCTCGTGCCGGCTCGACAGAAGCGTTCCTTGAGCAGTTCGGCCGCGTCGCGGAACATGCCTCCACGGTGCTCAAGCCATCGGGCTTTATGGCGCTCGTCATCGGGGATAAATACGCCAATGCGCAGCTCGTCCCATTGGGATTTTACTGCATGCAACGCTGCATAGACGTTGGTTTTACCCTCAAGGCGATCAACGTCAAGGAGATCCAAAACAACGAGCGCGGCAAGGGCCGAAACGGCAACTTATGGAAGTACCGCGCGCTCGTGGGCGGCTTTTACCTCTTTAAGCACGAGTACATCATGGTGTTTCGGAAGCCCGCCCACAAGTAATGTGAGCTTAGAAGTGCCCCTTCATGAGCGATCTGATATCGACGTTGTCAATAGGCACGTGTGCGAGGGTCTGTGCGTTTAAGGCGCGGTACTTCTCGTTAAACGTAGGCTTGTCCGTTTCGTAGATGACGCCGATTGGTATCTTGTCGCCGAATTCCTGCGCTTTCTCGAAGGCGCTTCTGTAGTCGGATGGATCGTGGTTCGTCTCATCAAGCCTGTACACGTGCTCGTTCCACCACTTCCACGTGTTCACGTGATTAAATGTCACGCACGGTTGTGCGATGTCGAGGACGGAGAACCCTTTATGCTGAATCGCCTTCTCCATAAGCGTGCTCAGATGCTCGTTTTGACCGCTGAACCCCCGCGCGACAAACGTCGCGCCTGCAACGAGCACGAGGGGAAGCGGTGTCACAGGAGAGGCGATGACGCCTTCAGGCGCCACTTTCCACCGGGTGCCTTGCATACTCGTCGGCGACGGCTGCCCCGTCGTCAGCCCGTAGACTTGGTTGTCGTGGACGAAGACGGAAATATCGACGTTCCGCCGAGCCGCGTGCAGCAGGTGGCCGAGCCCCTCGCCGTACGTATCGCCGTCTCCGGCGTGCACGATTACGGTGAGATCGTCGTTTGCAAGCTTGACGCCTTGGGCCGCGGGAATTGACCGCCCGTGCAGGCTATGCAGCATGTACGTGTTCATCCAATAGCAGAAGTTGCCCGAGCACCCAATGCCCGCAACAATCGCCGTGGTGTCTGGCGCTTGGTCCATGTGTGCAAACGCGGCTTTCTCGGCATGCCAAATCCCAAAGTTGCCACACCCTGGACACCACGTCGGCCATGTGTCGGGCACGTCGTAGCGGTGAACGTCTCCCATCAGAGCACCTCCTTTATACTCTGAACTAAGTCGTCGGCAAAAAACGCCCGCCCGTCATACAGAAGGATCGTGTGATCAGGCCGCACTTGCGCATGCTCTTTAATAAGACTTCCGAGCTGCGCTCCGCGGTTGTTTTCAATGAGAATCACCGCCTTGTCAGCGAGCTGTGCACGCACTTTATCTGAGGGGAACGGGCTCATATAGAGCACCTGTAAAAACCCGAGGTCAACGCCATCGTGTGCGCGCAGATAGTCCACCGCGTCAAGAATTGCGCCCTTTGTCGATCCCCAGCCGACGAGCACCGTACCGGATGCAGGATTCCCGTGGTATTTGACGCCATCAACCATAGGAGCAGCCGTAAAATATTTAGCGCACCGCTTGTCGACGAGTTTTGCGACGATGCGACTCTGCTCTGAGACGTAGCCGCGCTCGTCGTGCTCGTCGCTGTTCGAGTTGAATATTCCGCCTGGCGTTCCAGGGATGGTCCGCGGCGACACCCCTGAGGGGGTGCTCACGTACCGCTTGAAATCGGCGGGCACGTCATGGGTAAGCAGCATGCCGCGATCGACGTGCAATCCCGTCGTGTCAAAGGGTGCAGCGGTGAAGTACGACGTTGCAAGGTGTTTGTCCGTCAGAAGGAGGACGGGCGTTTGCAGTGCATCAGCAAGGTTGAACGCGTTAAAGGCTTGGTAGAAGCATTCTTCTGGATCTCCTGGAGCGACGACGACGCGGAGGAACTCGCCTTGCGATGCGTGCATGCAAAAGCGCAGATCTCCCTGCGCAGTTCGCGTCGCAAGCGCCGTAGAGGGGCCAGGCCGCTGACCTTCCACGATCACGAGGGGATTTTCGGTCATGCCGGCAAGGCCCAGTCCTTCGACCATCAGTGAAAACCCGCCCCCTGACGTTGCGACCATCGAGCGCGCTCCGGCAAAGCTCGCTCCGATCGCCATGTTGATGCCTGCAATCTCATCTTCAGGCTGTACCATTGCTACGCCGTAATCAGCCTTATGTGCCGCCATGTACGTCATGATGTTATGCGTCGGTGTCATCGGATAGATAGCGATGAACTTCATGCCAGCCTTGAGCGCTCCCATGCAGATCGCGTCGTTTCCGGTCAGGGTTATCCGATCCGTTTTCGCCATTCGAGGCATGCCGCCTTTATACACGTTAGGGTACGTTTTGGCCACGTACGCGTGTCCGGCAGAGGCGGCAGTCACGTTCTGCTCAACGATTTCTTGTCCCTTGTCTTCAAAAAAGTCGTGAATAACGTCGTTGAGTACCTCAAGATCATACCCGATCAGTGCGACGGAGGCACCCATTGCAGCCATGTTGAGCGTTACCTTGGGCAGATGGAGGTCTTTGACCAGCTGTGCTAATGGTACATCACACCACGTAACGTCGCTGCGCCGCTTTGCCGCTTGAAAGCTCTTTGAGTCGTGGACGACAATGCCGCCAGGGACCACTTCATCGAGATGCAGATCGACCGTTTTTGCGTTTAAAGCGACCAAAATATCGATCGGACGTATCGGGGCTCTTATCAACGTGTCGTCAATCCGTACCTGGAAGGTGTTGTGCCCTCCCCGTATTAGCGATGGATACTCCGTATGGGCGACCACAAAGTACCCGCCCCTCACAAAGGCTCGTGAAAAAATCTCTCCGACGGTCATAATGCCGTAGCCTGCTTCGCCCCCGACTTTCCAGTTTAACCGTGTGTTTCTCATGAGGTGTCCTCCTTGTACCGGGCTGGTAATTTCGTGTCTCCACAAGGCCTGTTTATTGCAAGCACTCGTTGAAGAAGACGGATAGCCGATAGAACACGTGCGTAACGATATAGATTTAGATATTTAAGAGCGGAATGGAGTTAAAAAAAGACGCGCCAAAAGATTTTTCGCATGCGCGCTAGGGTGCGTGATAGCGACTAAGTCTCAATGCCCTTTTCCGATCCGTACGTGTCTGAGTATAAGCAAGCATTCAATCGCAGCCGGCTCCTCTCTCGGATGCTCACTGAGTGGTGACCGTCTTTGATTGCTTGATGCCCTTGTGAAGATGGCTCGCCAAATCCCAAACAGACGTCATGCGGTTCACAGCGCTGCGTCACACGCTCAGCTCCTTCGTGCCACTCACTCTGAGGATTCGACCGCGCTTAGTTTCTCGATGATAATCTTGTAGATCCCTCCTGCCTTTCCGCTTGTTATGGCCTGTACGATCTCCTCATACGACCCATCAATCAAAGAGATGTTTTTTTCGATTAATCGCAGAGAATTGCGCAGCTCAGCAGGATCAGTGACGCGGCTGATCCATCCCTCAATAATAGCCGACCTATAGTCTATAAACCCTTTTATATCGTGGATCTCAAAGCACGCCTTTTGGTTTGCCTCAATATACTCAAGCGTGCGTCCTCGAGACCGTTGATACAGGAGTAACGCTTCATCCGTATAGGTGTAGGCAATCGGAATACAATAGGGAACGTTTTTGTTGCACAGGGCGAGGTTGCCGTATCGCTTCATTTTAACAAAATCGATCGCGGCTTCTTTCGGCAGCTCTTTCATGGTAGGACGGTACCCAGTCATCGCTGAAAAGTGTTTTGTAAAAAACACGCAAAAGCTTACGAGGAGTTGAAAGGCTGCGCCTAGGGATGGATGTGGATAGACGGTTACCGAGGAGCATGCGTTTCACACGCATGGCCTCTGAAGTCTTGACTTTAGGTGGTACCGATCAGACTGCAGAACAGCAAACGGCGGGAACTCTAACTTTATATAATCTGAAAGGGATAAAGG
>JAJRBK010000013.1 GCA_028679495.1 Methanobacteriota archaeon | reverse complement strand
GCATGTCCTTCCTTCAGGATGCGTAACGCTGGCTTCAGTCACCGTCGTTAGAACATAAAACAAAAGTTATACTAGACATAATCAAGCGGTCGAGAAGCCTCTGGGTCGACGTCGTGCGTTACCAGATACACGTCGATCTCCGTTGCTGCACGACCTGCAGGCTGCGTCCGGCAAGATGTGTCGTTCCGAGTGTTATATAGCTGAACGGCTTCTGGAATTAGTGACGATAGAACGAATTTTGTTAAGCGGACGAAAGTGAGAAAACGAGGAGCGTAACAAATAAGAGCGGATAACAGGATCGTTACTCGTCGCTCGTACGCATCACGATCTATTGATACGAAAAGGAGAAGGACATGGCATTTGCGGTAAAAGAGAACATTTCGTGGGTTGGCAAGGTTGACTGGGAACTAAGGTCATTTCACGGCAAAGAGTACTCGACACATCGGGGTTCGAGCTACAATTCCTACTTGGTCAGGGACACGAAAACGGCATTGATCGATACGGTGTGGGGCCCATTCTCCCGCGAATTCGTTGCGAGACTTAAAAGAGAGATCTCGCTTGACGAGATTGATTTTGTAATAGCAAATCACGCAGAGTCTGACCACAGTGGTGCATTGCCGGAACTGATGCGTAATATCCCTGAAGTCCCGATCTACTGCACCTCCAACGGAGTAGACTCGCTCAAGGGCCATTACCATCAGGACTGGAATTTTCAGGTTGTTAAGACAGGAGACAAACTCAGCCTAGGATCGAAGGAGTTGATATTTATTGAAGCCCCGATGCTTCACTGGCCCGACAGCATGATGTGTTATCTCACGGGTGACAACGTTCTTTTCAGCAACGACGCGTTCGGCCAGCACATAGCAACAGAAATGATGTACAATGATCTGGTGGATCAGGCAGAGCTGTTTCAGGAAGCCATCAAATACTATGCGAATATCCTTACGCCGTTTAGTAAGCTGGTTGATAAGAAAATCAAGGATGTGCTAGCTTTGAACGTTCCAGTGGATATGATCTGCCCGAGTCACGGGGTGATATGGCGTGATGACCCCTTACAGATTGTGGAGAAATACGTTGAGTGGGCAAACACCTATGCGGAAAACCAGATCACCATCGCCTATGACACCATGTGGAACGGAACACGTCGCATGGCTGAAGCGATCGCACACGGAATCAAGGCTGCCGATCCAGCAGTAACCGTAAAGCTGTATAACGTTGCCCGATCAGACAAAAATGACGTGATCACAGAAATATTCAAATCGAAAGCGGTTCTGATCGGATCACCCACCGTTAACAAAGGGATTCTTTCCGCTGCGGCGGCCATTCTGGAAGAAATAAAGGGCTTGCGATTCCAGAACAAAAAAGCAGCTGCGTTCGGCTGCTATGGATGGAGCGGTGAGGCGATAGCTGTTATATCTAAAAGGCTTAAAGAAGGCGGATTCCAGGTGTTGAATGACGGGATCATGGAGAAATGGAATCCGAACAGCGAAGGTATCGACAATTGTATACGTTTTGGAAACGACGTGGCATTAGCCACGCGGCAGTGAATTTACGCAACAAGCACGCTCACGAAAGAACGGTTGCGGCATCACCGCAGCAAGACCGCGTCTCGCTTATTCCCGTTTAGCCTGCCATTTTTGGCCGGCATTTTTCAAACAGCTGCGCTAGCTTCGTAAGTCTTAAAAACACTGGCGCTATATTAGTTCCCCGTTTATGGAAATCGTGTAATCTTTAATTATGATGGTCTTTTGGGCTTTTTCTAGGGTCCTTTGGACGATCATCTCAATGCCTGAACAGCATGGAACTTCCATATGGACGATGGAAATCGATTTTATGTCCTGTGTCTGAAAGATTTCAGTTAATTTATCCACGTATTCATTTATGGTTTTGTCTAGTTTGGGACAGAAAATTATCAATACCTTATCCTTTAGGAATCGTTGATGGAAGTTTGCATAGGCAAAGGGGGCACAATCTGCCGTCAGCAAAAGGTTAGCATTTTTTAGGTAAGGTGCATTGGGGTTTAAAAGCTTCAACTGTATAGGCCAATTTCCGAGTTCTGAAGTTAACATCACTGGCTCATGAGCTTGACTGCCAGATTTAGGTAAAGTCAGTGTCATCGAACCGGCACAACCGCAGGCCGATCGGTTCTCTTCATAATCAGGAATTTCAATGTTATTTTCCTTTAAAAAGTCAATAGCCTCATTTACAAGTTTCTCCTGACCATGTTCCTGAAGATGCTGTAGGTGGGCTTTAATGGCATCAGGTTCTGCTTTTGCGATATTTTCCATAACCTTGTACTCATCATAAGGTTCAGCTTCCCTTGTTTCAACTTCTATAGCACCCTCCGGGCACTCCCCGATGCAGGCCCCTAACCCATCACAGAACAAATCATTTGTGACTCTCGCCTTACCATCAATTACCTGTAAAGCGCCTTCAGGGCATCCACTAACGCAACTGCCACAACCAGTACATTTTTCTTCGTCAATTCGGATAATCTCCCTTTTCACTACTATGCCCCTATATCCTTGAGTGTTGAATTCAGACGGTTTATCCCAGCATCATTGTGAAAGTACGCGAGAATAGTTCCGTATACGAAATTAGTCTAATAAAGTGCCGCATATAGAGAAAATAGTGTTAATCCACTCCGTTTTTGTTTTAAGTTGTATTAATATCCTGCTAGATACGTGCAACCCCAAAATCGGTAGTATCAAACTTGAATTCGAGTAATCGTAACGGGTTTTGTAGCTTCATGTGCTGGGTTGCTCAAAATCGCGAGTCTCGAAAAACGTAAACCACAATCTTTTATATTTTTTTAGGGTACTAGTTAGTTATTATGCTGCCCTTCATTTGCAGTCTGCACACAAATGTCAGGTTTGAAACCTCCGCTGAACCAATTCGGACTCTTTCAGCTGAACGAAAGAAGCGCCGTACCGATTAACCCCTGATATGAAAGAGAAGATTACGCTTGATAACGCTGCAAGCACGGTTTTTGCTCCGCAACTCGTTGGCTTGATCACTACCTTAGATCGTGCAGGCCAGCCTAACGTAGCGACCTTTGCTTGGGTAACGAGCACTTCGCACGATCCAGAACTCATAGCGGTGAGCGTTTCTGAAGCGCGCTATACACACGAGTGTTTAACTGATGAATTCGTCGTCAATTTGCCAACAAAGGATTTGGTAGAACAGGTATGGGCCGTTGGAACCCTGTCCGGGAGGAACAAGAACAAGTTTCAAGTCGCCGGGTTGACGCCCATACCTTCGGTCGTGGTAAAGCCGCCCCGAATAGCGGAGTGTCTGACTCACATCGAGTGCCGGATCGTCGACACCCTGGAAACGGGCGACCATACCATCTTTATCGGCAAAGTCGTGGCAAAATCAGCCGATTTCGACGCGATAAAGAACGGCGCACTCAATGAGCACGTTGAGCCTTTGTTCCATCTCGGAGGCACTAAGTTCCTCTCTGGCCGGGAACGCATCGACGTAAACAAGCTTGCCAAGGGCAAAAACAGTTTTTAGCTAAGTGATAAGATACTTTAAGCGGCCCGCTTCAAAACGTTGGCTATCGATATAGCGAGCAGCATCCAGTCGCCGGCTGCAGATTACCATCCACTGAATCAATTCAGCTAGCTGGCTTGGCGTCTTAAATCGGAGCAAGCGAATATGTTCACATTACCTGAAGAAGGCCAGACGCTTTGTACTCACCAGAAATACATCGGCGATAGGGCAGTAGATGCGTCATTTAGAATAATATATCAGTATAAAATTCAATAAATAATATATAAGACCAAAAATGACTCCTCCAACTACGACTTCCAGTTCCCGTTACACACCTGAGATGTTCATCCAACACCGCGCCCTAGGAGACGGCGTAGAAATCTATTTTCCGTGTATGCGTTGCATGCACTACGGTATAGGGAGACGCTGCACGTTCTACCCAGAGCGCATACCGACCGTGATATTTGCAGGCGCTCTAGCGTGCTCACGCTACGGGAAGTCCTACATACAACAAAACTGAAGTTGCAGAAGCGGCTGAGCGTGCCGCTGAATCACTTGCACAATCGATGAGCGGATCCCATCGGTTAAGCTGCCACGGTGAAGACGTTGTGAAAGTGATACGTCAAAAGAACCCTATGCGTTCCAGAAATCGCGAAAAGCTGTTAAGCTGTAGCACGGTTCATCGTCGTGAAGCTATAGCTTAATGTACTTCTAGAGAGAGAATTATACAGTTTCACCGCTTGGTGATCGTTCATGACCGACGAAGACAACTTCATCACCCGCCTTATGGGCTTCGGCCTCACCGAAAAAGAGGCACAGTGCTACTTTCACCTCTTAAAGTACGGTCCCAAGACCCCCTCACCGCTTGCCAAGTCCCTCCATACCTACCGTGAGGATATGCACCGCACGCTCAACAGCCTCATCGAGAAGGGCGTGGTTCGTCCCTCGCTTGATTC
>JAJRBK010000108.1 GCA_028679495.1 Methanobacteriota archaeon | reverse complement strand
CAATCGTATCGGGCGTGTACGCCTATTTCTACTTTCAGGAGCATCTCCAATTAACCCCAGACGGGCCCCTTGTGATCTTCGAAATAATAATGATTTGCACCGTTCTCGGTCTAATAGGTGGATTAGCTATCGGGATGTACGTTGAAGCATGGCGAGCAAAGAAAGGGCAACCATCACCCCCGCCTTAGGTAGCACTTTAACATATGGTGACAAGGTGCCTTGTAACACCTGACCAATCTCGATACTTCGTTGCGCTTTGAAATCGCTTCGTATGCGGACTTAGAAACGCACACGGTTGCTAGGATAGTCGCTTATATTGTAACATTGCTATGTAACACTGTTTTTTATTGACAGAAACTAATTTTTAACGCTTGTGCTATGTGTCTTCCACAAGCCTCCTTTGCGGCAATACAGGCGTGGGAAATGACCCCCCCGTGTTGACCACGTCATGCGTTGCCGGAAAAGGCGTTACAGGCGGACGTAAGCGAGGGGGTAAGGCCCTCACCGCTCAACCGGAGAAGAAGCGTGTGTATCCGGACGACCTTCCTATGATACGCACGCGCACCCGTAACACAATGAGATCAAACGCACAAAAACAGTGACCGCACGCGGCTTTTTTTACTTGGCCCTTCGCGGACAAGTCAGACAATCGCTTACATGTATCGTAACACTCTAACCGCGTTTGATTGATGGCGAACAGTCATTTATTCGATTACAGCGGCGCGGTCAAACTATTCCGAAATCGCATATTTATTCAGTTTTTTCAAGTGGCGTGATGCGTTGAACATACAATATCGAGCGGCCGCATACAATATATAGTTCGACGCGCTTTGCTATGTGGAATGCATGAGATTATATGCCAAGGATGCGCGCCCGCTGAGATCATCGTGAGAGCGAGAGCTAAGGCGCGCGGGGTATTAAAATGACATTATTCAGTTTTTCAAATCGCTTGGAAGCGTTGAGACGAGATCGCATCACTGTATACGTTGACGTGTGGGAAAAGGAGGCATCGCTCGCGTTTGCGCGTCTCTCTGACAAAAAAGGCGAGATTGAATTGATACACATCACCGAAGAAAGCCTCGACGCGTGGGGCTTAAAGTATCGTGACTTAATCGACGCCGTTGAAGAAATCGCGGCGATTGACATGAGCGGATGGTACCCGGTCACTGATACGATAATAAGGGCGTTAGACGGACGCGAAGCGCAGGCGTCAGCGTTGTTCAATAAAGTGGGTAATAGGTATGCCTCTTAGCGAATTAGAGGTTGCAAGCACGCCCCGGATGCAGTAACGTGCGCGGAATATCAAGAATTCGAAACGACAACGAAAGCGGAGCTGCCGCGTTTCTTTTTCTTTTTCCTTTTTCTCCTTTTACAAGTCGAACTGCTCATGCCAAGTTTTGTAAAGTGTCTTAAAACGTCAAACCTATAAAGTTCAGCGCACACGGACAAATCAAACACACGTCTTCCCAATACCCGCATATACACATCATTTAACGTGCTCAAGCAGCGGATGTCTTTGATTTCTCCTCCGCTTAACACCTGTATATACTTGATGCTTATGCCGCTACACACCGCCGCAAGCTTTACCCTCTGAGCGAGTAACAGAACGTTTTAACGAAACACGCCTTAGCGTGTTTGCGAGGAGCTGTTATGGCTAACCCTAAACACCTTGAGATATCAAAGCAAGGCTTAATGCGTGGAAACGTGGCGAATAGAGCATCATTTTTCGGCTGACTTTGCTGACGCTGATCTTTCCGGAACTGACCTTCAAGGGGCTAATCTGTCTAAGACTACCCTCTCTCAAGCTGACCTTTCCGAGGCTAACCTCTGGGGCGTGAAACTGTCTAAGGCTGAGTTTATCGACGCTCATCTTCGAAAGGTCACCCTCACGAAGACTGCATTATCAGTCGCACTGGGTATCTATGCGCGCTAACGGTATATCTGCCAGTGATTCTTGTAGATATCAAAGACATAGTGAGGCAAGGGATGCCGTTAGTTACTCCACTCGACACCACGCCCTTGTTTCAGAACGAGAAGCTTAACGCCCACTCGCGATCTGAGCCAGGTGCACCTCACGAACGCACCTAAAAGACAGACAACGCTTATCTGCCCGCCCCCTTGTAACGTCGATAGATGATAAAAAGCAGCAGTGCTCATTGCGCTGATCGTAGATGCCGCATTATCAGTTGCCGGGTGTACGTCTCCAACCTCGAACCTCACCCCCCAACACGAACACAAATAACACTTCAACAAATGCCACCACCACTGCATCCCCGTCACCGACTGCACAAGCATCAACAGCTGCGCAACAAGCGCAACAGCCCACTCAACAACAAAGCACGACAACCAGTGGTCGTAAACGTAGTCAAATTGACTCCAACACCGAAAAAAACGCCAACACCGACTTCAAAAACGACCCCGACACCAACCGCCTCGCCAGATTTAGCGGTACCAATAAAATCGGCTAAGGCAGGTTAAAGCGCATAAAACGTCGTGACTGAAGGAAGACGGAATCGCAAGCTTGTGCACTCCTTGACCGGTGGTGTTAAGAAGGGTGTCTTTTGTATCTAGTCGGCATCTGCATCTCCCTCTGCAGAGCGAGGTAACCAGCGTTACGATAACGTTACAGCCGCCGTGCCTTCGGTTGCTGGTTATTGTCTCACTTCATCAGTTCGAATCGAACGCTTCTCCGGTATTGCATATACACGTCTGCACGTGCTCAGGCAGCGCCCGGCGATAGTGTTTCCCCTCAGCAGCCCGCGACCCCTCGAGCACGTGCTGCTGCCCTTCTCATCGCGTGTCAGGTGTGGAGTGGAGGTACTACTGCAAACCCTTGCCAGAACACGTCTACGACATCTACATGCAATGCTGGGATGACGTGCGGTTTAAGGAATTGTCGGGCGTAACAAGCGAGCGAGCACGCAAATACTTATACGGTAAACGCTGTTTTAAAGCGTTTTTTTTTTTGCAAACGGCGGTCGCATGCACAGGGCTGCTTGGATGTGATCTATTAGACCTGTAGCAGGTTGCCGAGGTAAAGAAGCATAAAGTCGCTATGGCGCGATGCCCGGCGTTGTCTGGGATGTAGTTGAGCTCGTTGAAACGCTGCTCTCGACTTCTGCTGATAGCATGAACTTAGAGGCTTGTTGCAGCACTAGAAAAGGAAATTGTTGTTTCGACATTTCTGGATAGAAGAGAGTTAGATAGTAATGCTCTAGGAGGCGAAGAGTTGACGGAACCTTTCATGTCTTGTAAATGAAAATCTCGTTTTGGCTTTTGACGAGCTTCATATTTTCTATTGGGTGATAATAGCTTATAATCGTTGTTTCGCTTCGTGTCTCAGCCTTTATTTTCATCACGATTCTGTTGTTTATCCTTCCTTGGTATTGGAATATGAATATAACATCAGCGTCAGAAATGTTTTGCTTGAAAAGGTTTCCCAGAATAACTCGGGCTTTTCTTGCTCTGAGCTTGGCTATACACCATCGAATAGGCTCTATCTCAACTCCCTTCACATGATCGCATAACTTTGAAGCTTCTATAAGGGCCTCTCCTGTTCCACATCCAAGGTCGTAGAAGACTTCATCTTTCTTAAGGTCTGCCAGTTTAAGCGCCTCAGCAGCAATCTTCCTCGGAGTAGGACCATATGCTGCGCCTCCTGCCAGCATAGGATAGTATAGAGAAGCTATAATGTATGCTACTACCACAACAATTACGCTTATTATTACGATCATACTCATTTCATATTTTTCCTCAACTTCCGTAACCTGTTTCTAACAGTGCTTCTCGAGTATAAATATCGTTAAAGATACCACATAAATCAAACAATAATGGCAGCGCGCTGCAACTTAGACGTGTAGCTTAAAACGCCAGAGCATCATACGCTTCCGGTATTTCGCTGTCCCTAAGTCGGTTTCAAGGTGGTTGATTTCGAGACGCGTGCATCAAGGTGGTGGGGGCAGGGCTGAGAGCATGTGCCGTTCGAAGATTCGTGGAACGCGACAAGCATCAATCGCACAACATTTATTATCTTGCGTGCTGTTTTAAATGTTTGAGAAACGGCGGTCACTAACACCGCGGCGAACGTGATTCGAGGGGAAAGAGATGGCGAAGAGTAAGATAGACTATTGGTCTGAATCCTCCCAAGGCTACGATAAATCAGTGGACAGTGCACTCGGGGGTAATATTCGCCCCTTAATCAATGAAAATCTGAAGCTCGAGGGTCATTTGGGAACGGTCGTGGAATTCGGATGCGGAACAGGCTACTTCACGAAGACATTGGCTGGTAAAGCGGAACACGTGGTGGCAACCGACTTCTCTGATGACATGCTGCGTATCGCACAAACGCAGTTAGAGGGTTTTGATAACGTCGAGTTCAAAAACGAAAACTGGCAACACACGACGTTCGCCGATGAAACGTTTGACACTATTTTTGCAGGGTTCGTTATACCGTGTGTCGATGACAAGGTGCAAGCGCTAAAAGAAAGTCAACGTATTTTAAAGCCCGCGGGGCGCATCATAATCGCAAGCCCAAACATACTCCTCCTCAGCAGATTTCGTCTGTTTCAATTTTTATGTCGAAATGTCCTCGCGTGGCGTGGGAAGCTACCTCCCGTTAGTTTTCGATCAGTCAGCGAACTTCTGGATGAAACAACTTTCACAGTGGAGAGTCTGGACGTGATGAAAGACCTTTCTAACCCCTCTAGCGCCCCTGTTGAGTACGCTAAGTTGTTAAAATCCTAAACGGTAGACTTCATGAGATACACGAAGATCAGTTCTTGCTGTAGTTGGAGAAGCGGTACCTGCATCAAAGGATGAGGGCAGCATCAAATAGAGCACTAATTGATATAAGCTGCTGAGAAGTGCAGAGGCTCCCACCTGCACTCCCAGGCCACCGTTTCACGCTAATTGTCTAATCACTGCAATTAAAAGCGAACCCGCTCTATTTCCGATTCGTGCATGTTGTTTTCCCACTTCCAAAACCACGCTTCACCGGCTTTGACGTGCATTATCATCACGATATCCGCAAGCGGACGTAGAAACGGTCTATCGGTGAAAAGGCGGTTTCTCATGGCCGGGTCGTCAATAAATTCAGCGGTGCCGGTCACACGCATCTCTGTTCCTATATCTATAGCGGAACCCTGCACTT
>JAJRBK010000107.1 GCA_028679495.1 Methanobacteriota archaeon | reverse complement strand
TTTAGTAAAGCGAGGAGTCTGTGAGCGGCATCATCTAAATCGATCGAGGTCCGTGCTCCGAACGGTTCTGGACGCTCTTGAGCGTGAACAGTGATATCATCTGGACTTCTAATTGTAACGACGCTACCAGGCTCGACTCTCAGAATTCGTTCTATTCCTAAAGCCCAGAGAGCCTTTCGTTCAGGAGCAAAAGCGCACAACGTGCGAGCATCATTGGATCCGTAGAACAATGGAAACGATCCGATGGAATCTCTTGTCAACACGAGCGACTCAGAGTTGTGCATGCTCGCACGTGCGAAACTGCTGTGGCGTCGGTCTTCTATTTCAATCCTTGAATTGGAGGAGCAGTCAAAGCGACTAATGAGCGTATATCCAAGCGCTTTCATAGAATATGTCAACCCGTTTGCCATGTGTCCTGCCCTCTGACCATATGGGATCCCTCTATGCCTGAGCGCTTTGTACATACATTCAGTTGCTTGGGTAGCGTTGAAGCCGATCGCGCCAATTATTCCGGACATTCCTCTTGCCTTAAGAGTGCAACAACGCTTTCAACTTGTTGCACTGCAGTCCCAATATAGTTCTCTGGACGGGTGATCCATTCAAGTTGTTCTTTGGTAAGGTGCTCGGTTACTGCTGGTTCTTTGAGCAAGGCGTTCACGAGCGTTTCATCGCTTTCGTAAGCTCTCATCGACGCCAAGCGTACAACCTCGTGTGCGCGCTGTCTTCCGATCTTGTTTGCGAGCTGTATCATCACTGCTTCGCTCATATTTAGTCCACGCATCAAATTGAGGTTTCGCTTGATATTTGAATCGTGAAACTGCAAGTTGCCGAGTACATTAGTCGCTAATGTCGCTATGTGATCTGTCAGTATTGTCGCTTCTGGAAAGATAATTCGCTCGCTCGATGAGTTTGTCAAATCACGTTCGTCCCATAGGATATTGTTTTCGAGGGCAGGCATAACGAATGAACGTACCACGCGTGCTAAACCGCAAATTTGCTCCGATTTAATGGGATTACGCTTGTGCGGCATCGTGGATGACCCTACTTGGCCTTTTCCAAAACCCTCTGATATCTCCCCGATTTCGCTTCTTTGCAGCGTTCTAATCTCCGTAAACACCTTTTCAAGCGTGGTCGCTAGGTTTGCTAGTAGCATCACGTATTCTGCGTATCGATCCCTTTGGATCACTTGCGTGGAGACCTCAACTGATCGTAACCCGAGCAACTCCAGCGTTCGAGCTTGGACCTCGACGCCTCGTTTTCCAAACGCTGCTTGTGTGCCTACAGCTCCCGTTATCTGTCCGACCTCTATTCTGCTCCGTGCTTCCCATATTCGCTGTAAATGCCGATCGATTTCCAGAGCCCAAACTGCAAATCTCATACCGTACGTGGTTGGCACTGCTATTTGACCGTGTGTTCGACCTGCACATACGCGCAACTTATTTTCGTCAGCAAGGTTCACTAAAACGCTGCGCAGTTTTTTCAGCTTTGTAACTAGAATTCGAAATGAATCTTGGAGCTGCAGCGAGAGAGCCGTATCAATGATGTCGCTTGACGTTGCACCATAATGCACGTAGTCCGCGCCAACGCTCAGCTGTTCTGAAACGGCCTGCACGACTGCCATGACGTCATGACTGATACCCTTCTCTATTTCCCGTACACGCTTCACGTTGACCTTTTCGGCTGCGTGTGCGATCTGCTTGGCGGCTGCTTCTGGGATAATGTTAAGGTCTGCCTCAGCTGTTGCAAGCGCCACTTCGACTTTCAACATGTACAAGAGCTTGCTTTCTTCAGTCCAGACACGTTTCATCTCACGAGTGCCGTAACGATATTCGATAGGATGAACAGGCATTTTGTCCTCAGATTTCTTAATTGCTTTTCATAAGGCCAAGTCCTAGCGTTGGTAGGTAAGTGTGCCTCAGTACGTACCTGGCGTGCTTTAGAGCTAAAAACCTCGTGCTTAGGTTTGTGCTCAAGCATAATTGCCGTCTATACAGGCTCGCTGAGAGACAGTCACGCCCCGAACTTTTTCCGCAAGCCTAATAGGTCTAAGAGCACCGGCATCATATCGAGCCCTCTTATGCGATGCATGCCTCCTTGGGCGGCATAAAACTCGTTATACTCATTTGCCTGATCAGTCCTGACTCCTTTGCCACGTATGAGGAAGGGGACAGGATCGCCTGAATGTTCTTTAAGGCTAACCGGTGTGCTATGATCGGCCGTTATCACCGTAATTACAGAATCATCAATGTCAAGCTTGGACAGCACGCGGTCAACGTGTGACAAAAACCTCGATTTGACATCAAAGTTACCATCATGACCTGCCTCGTCCGCCCCTTTTATGTTCAAGAGGATGAAGTCGTGGTCTTTTAAAGCTTTGTTAACGTTATCCACCTTGCCTTCAATATTTGAGTTGACGTGTCCTGTTGCACCTTGTGTTGGGATATACTGCATGCCTGTGAGTTTCCCAATGCCTATAACGAGCGCAGTGGCCGCAATAACGGCTGCTTTAAGCCCTGTGCGCTGCTCGAATGGCATAAGATGGGGGACAGCTCCTGCACCGCGTAATAGTACCGTATTTGCTGGAAGCTGACCGTGGCGCTCCCGCTCGCGGTTTATTGGAAGGTCCTTCAGGATCGAATGTACTTGCCGAGTAAACTCATTCACGATGCTAGCAGTTCTTGTTGACGAATCATCATCTTTCAAGGGGGTAGAGCGCGTGATGAGCTCTCCTACGTGCAAGGGGTCAGTCGGCCTTATCATGTGACTTAATCTTTCACCACGTAGCACGAGAGCCGCTCTGTGACCCACAGATTCTTTGAATATGAACTCGCAGTCAAGGTGTACATGCGTCCTTATCGCCTCTGCAAGCTGGTGCGTGTCGCTGATCCTTCCAGCCCGCCGATCAACAACTATATCATCTTTCACGGTAGCAAAATTGCCTCTAAATGCTATGTCTCCGGGACGAACGTTTATGCCAACCCCTGCTGCCTCAAAGGGTCCACGTCCCGTGTAGACCTCCTCTGGCGCATAGCCCAGCAATGATAGGTGAGCGGTATCTGATCCAGGCGGTGTACCGGGCGCTATCACATCCATAATGCCTAGTATGCCCTCAGTGGCCAAGTGATCAAGAAAAGGGCGAGAGGCTGCCATCAGGGGCGTTTTTCCGCCGACGGTGGGTCGGTCTGCTCCACCGTCAAGCACAACCAGTACTATCTTCTTGGCAACGTCCATGTGCTAGAAATCCGTGGCCAAGCACTTAAAGTGCGCGTTAGGGTTCAGCGAGTATCTTAGTCTTTCCAATTTCAACGCGCCGAAGCGGGTACACCATTTTAGCCTGCTTATAGATTTCACTCGCAAGCTTCCCTAGCACTACCTCATGAATGAACGGCTCAAAGTCCAATTCCTTGCTGTGCTCACGCACAATGCTATTCATTAAACCACGGATAGTGTCAATTTGAGAGGTGGTCGCCCGCTTTATTGTGAACGACATCGGCTTAAGATGGATTTTATACCCATCCTTTGTCGTCACGGCGATATTAGACTCGACGAGGCTTGTGCGTCTTTTTACCAAGCTCCTTAAGTAGTCACGTGTTAGTTCGTGTCCGATAAACTTGGTGTTCGCTGAAGCATCAGTCACGTCGGTAATTTTGAAATGCATCTTCACATTTTGTTTTGCTAGGTCATTTGTCAGCTCACCAAGCGTGGTATCCATTACCCGTCCTATCAACTTGGAGGTATCGTCAGCCGGCGTACTCCCTATACCCGTCTTGCCAAAAATCTCGGGTGTATTCACGTCATACCATTTCTTCGCCTTCCACCCTTCTGCTTTCTTCCTTA
>JAJRBK010000106.1 GCA_028679495.1 Methanobacteriota archaeon | reverse complement strand
TGAGCGCTATCTATAAGCGCGCGTGTTTTGGCGTTTAACTCATCACGTCGTGCAGCGAATTGGCTTGCTTCCATGTTAAGTCTGTTACGCTCAAGCTTCGAGGCTTCTGCTTCTTTTTTAAGCAGTGCTTTTTTTTCCTGCAATTCTTTTAGCATACGCTCCTCCCTGTAATATGGGCAAAACCAAGGTGAGATCTTTTTTAGTAATTATAACGTCTGCAATATCGTATAAGATTGGATTTGCGTTGAATGCTATGGAAAACCCCGCAGCTTCAAACATTGAGATATCGTTCGCTCCATCTCCGATCACGATGCAGTCTTCGGTGTGTATCCCCTCCTGTCTGGCAATCTCTTGCAGTGCCCCGCTCTTTGAGTTTTGGCGCACCAGCGGACCTACAACCTCTCCAGTCAAAAACCCATTTTTTGTGATAAGCTCATTTGCCACAGTATAATCGACCCCAAGTTTTCGGGCTACTTCAGTTGCAACTATGGTGAAGCCTCCCGAAACCATCGCGACCTTGTACTCTTTTTTTAACTCCTTTATGAGCTCTGTGGCCCCTTTCATAAGGGGAATATTGAGGGCTACTCTATTAACCTCCTCGACTTTCAGACCTTTTAAGAGCCTTACGCGTTCTCTCAAAGCGTCTTCAAAATCTATTTCGCCACGCATGGCGCGCTTTGTAAGCGACGCAACGAGGTCTCCGACGTTGGCCGCTTTCGCTAACTCATCAATCGTTTCAGCATCAACAAGCGTGCCATCCATATCGAAAACGATCAGTATTGCACTTCCGTTACAAAATAATCTACCATTCCGGGAATTGATAGGCCCCAAGCTCATGGCTGAAGCAGTATTCGACCTCCTGGTAGTCATTTTTAAAATCTACCACATCTTTTTTAACCTTTTCGGGTATCTCACCGTCTAACACCCGTTGTATAAGCTTCGCTACGACCTTCATCTCAGTTTCTTTCATTCCAAGCCGTGTCAGCTCTTGTGTTCCGAATCGAAGTCCAGATGGGTTTTCTGGCGCGCTATGATCATCCCACGGCAAGAGGTTCTTGTTTGCGATGATGTTCGCCTCCTCTAGGGCAACCGCCATCGAGCTTGCGCGTCCTACGTCGATTACGATTTGGTGAGATTCTGTGAATCCTTTGTCAGGACAGAGCACGTTACATCCTTCATTGTAAAGCGCTGCCCCTAGAGTTTGCGCGTTTTTAATAATCTGCCGTGCGTAAGCTCTCCCGAATTGGAGCATTTCGATGAGGGTGACTGCGAGGCCAGCAACGTGGTGCAGGTGGTGGTTGCTCACCGTTCCTGGAAATACCGCGGCGTCGACCGCCTCAGCGAGCGCGTGGGTCGTAAAGATTATCCCCCCTTGAGGGCCGGGAAACGTCTTGTGAGTAGAACCGGTCATAACATCAACGCCCTCTCGCAAAGGATCTTGAAACTGGCCGCCTGCAATGAGGCCGAGCACGTGGGCGGAGTCATACACAACGTAGGCACCCACTTCTCGTGCCGCGTCACGTGCTGCAGCGATGGGATGTGGAAACAGGAATAGACTCGCGCCAAACAGGATGATCTTCGGCTCCTTCTCATAAATGGTGCTGACCATCGCATCGGCGTCGATGTTCATCTCTTCGTAGTCAAAAGGATGCTTGACGATCTTGAGGTCACATAACCCGGCAACTGATTTTGTTCCGTGACTTATGTGGCCGCCATGCGAGGTGTCAAGCGCCATTAGCCTCTCTCGTGGCTTGGCGAGGGCAAAAAAAGCAGCGATGTTAGCGTTCACACCAGAGATTGGTTGCACGTTGACATGCTCAGCCTTAAACAATTTGCAGGCGAGATCAATGGCCTGCTGTTCAATTTCGTCGATGTATTTGACGCCTTGGTATAAGCGATGTCCCACAGTGCCTTCCGCGTATCGATGTGCCAAGTCGGAAGCAAGCAGCTGACGCACCGTCGGGCTAGTGATGTTCTCGCTTGCAATCATGGGGAGCGAGTTTTTGAACCATTCATTATGTGCTCTAGCCGATCGCATTATGTCGTCAATGGTCATATCATCTAGGAATCATACGTGGTGTTGATAAATCTTTCTCATAGTCATAGAGCTCGTTTGGCGGATCGAATCAACATCCGGGCCTGCAAAAAAGACCTCATCCTATATATCCTGCATATAACATATACGTTGGAGAAAACCAGAGAAGGTGTTCAAACATTAAGCCTTTTGTCAAATCTCTCCTTGTGTACGTCGCCGTTACGGTGCTGCTCATCATTGTTTACAGCGTCGCGTTCCTCATCATCATGCAGGATGCTGAGGGAAGATCATACACAGAAATTGATGCCTTGTACTGGATCATAAGTACGATGACCACCCAAGGCACCGGCGATATCGTCTTTACCTCGCAGGTGGGCAGGGAGTTCTCCATTCTAGTGCAGATCAGCGGAATTATCCTGTTCTTTGCAGTCCTGATACCCATTGCCGTTGCTCTCGTGATTCAGACCCTTGCAGAATCGTTGCCGAGGAAATCAAGAGCCAAGAATCACATTTTGATCGCGGGTCATAATCCGATGGTTGAGACTATTATTGAAGAGCTTAATGAACGGGGCTTGCCGTATCTCATCGTTGATAATGATGCGGACGTGGTACGTTCTCTCATAGAAAGAAAGATCGCTTGTATCTGTGGAGATCCGAGCGATGAGATCACTTTGCGAAACGCTCAGATAGACCACGCGAAGAAGGTAATACTCAACCAGAGCGATGAAAAAAACGCTATCGTCGCACTAGTTGCACGAAAGCTTACTCGTTCAGATATTATCGGCATTGTTGAGGACAAGGCAAATGCCGTGTACTTGCTTTACGCAGGCGCCAACAAGGTCGTCTCTCCAAAACAGTTGCTTGGTATCGACATCGGTCGTAAGGCCGCCATGCCAATTACCCATCAGCTCGTTGGTTCAACGCCGTTGATCGGCAATCTACGCATTTTTGAGCTGCCCATCCTTACTGAAAGTGGGCTCGATGGCACGTCGATTGAGGACGCAAAGATACGTGAACGAACTGGTGCTACCGTCGTTGGCCTCTGGAAAGGATCTAAACTGAGCTTTAATCCCCCTCCTTCAGAGACCATCACTGACACGACGGTCCTCTTGCTTATCGGAACCAGGAAGCAGTTGGATACCGCAAAGGAATTATCAATGTGTACACTTGACGGGACATACTGCGCGATACGCGGACATTATATCATAGCGGGATATGGGGATGTCGGGAAACGAGCATCTAAAGTGCTGCGTTCACATGGAATCGAGCATATAATTGTCGACAAAACGCACTGCGATGTGGTTGGCAGTTCAACAGACAGAGCAGTCTTGAAAGAAGCAGGGATAACGGAAGCATCTATGCTTCTTGTTACTGTGAACAACGACGTCGATGCGATTTACACCACGCTCATCGCACGAAAGTTGAACCCTGAGATCGATATAATGTGTCGTGCAATTAACCTGCAATCGACTGAGAAGCTCTATCGTGCGGGAGCGGACTATGTGTTTTCGCAGCCTGTTGTTGCTGGGCAAATCTTAGCCAAGTTCATCGAACCGGGCCCGTCTGCAAGAAGTGAGCGGGAGGTCCTCCTCTCCGAAGACATGAAGGTCATTGAATACCCTCCTAGTCCTAGCCTTATAGGGAAAAGTCTGAAAGATCTTGAAATTCGCTCACGTACAGGCTGTACGGTTATAGCTATCACTTGGGACAGTACTACTGTTCCAAATCCCGATCCCGATCAACGGATTACTGAAAACTCTCTTCTTACCGTAATTGGGACACGCGAGCAAATACGCCAGTTCAAAAACACATACAGTTAGCGCCTACCACGACCTCCTGCATGATTTACGCGCTTTCAACAACGACGACGTGACAATCTGGAGAGCAGCAGGCGCTCCGTTTGAGCTATGTCTCGAAAGAGGCACCTTAGTGCCGATCACAAAATTGAGTAGCGGACGTGCTTGCGCGGGCATATCTAGGGCACAAGCGGTGCACCGTAACTGTACTCCTCGAACTCGAGGACGAAGTTCCACAGCACCTTATCCGCGCACGTTGTTTTGAAAGAAGCTTTGTCTTGGGAGAGGGAAAAGCGCCTAATCTCTGCTACGATCTCATGATCGCAGATCCCACAATTATGCGGTCCTCGACGCATGCCTCCTGCCACAGGGTCGCAAATTATCGGCATGTTCCCTGCCGTTTGCGTCAGCACCTCTACGGCAGTCCATAACCACGGAGGCCTGTATAGTCGCTTTTTCCACAGTTTTTCAACGAACGTTCCCCTTTGTACATTGCACAGATTTAGCGAGATGATGTCAGCATACTCTGTCGTATCCTTCACCGATTGGATGGTATCGCGCATGGCCTCGGCTTCAGTCAGAAAAGGAGGCTTTAGTAGCAGGTAGGATTTGACCGTGAAACCGCTGGATCGCGCAGCCTTTGAAGCCCTGATAAAATCGCGAAAGGTGAACCCTTTATTGATATAGCGCTCTCTGATGTAATCGTTCGATGACTCGAGGCCGATGGCGATTTCAACATGCGCATTGCTGCGCGCTATTTCTTCACAATTTTCGTCCGTTACAAATTCTGGCCGACTCTCGATAATGGTCTTCGGTACATCCTTCAGTTCAGCCAAGATGGCGTTGCGCACGTCCGGCGATAGCTCCTCGCTATCTAGAAAGCTGCCAGAGGTGAATATCTTTATAATTTTAAACTCCTTTCCGAAGCGAGCTAGCACACCTAGGAACTCCCTGTAGATATCCGGCCCGGTCGCACTTGGGTTGGAATCACACACAAAGCCACACATAGTGCAGCCCTTGCGGCGGGCCCAGTAGCACCCTCTCGTCCTTAAGACAACAGTAAGCGTAGGCACGGTCTCTCCGTTGAGAAGGTCCCACCCAGTCCAAGCGACAGGTTGAGTACGTGACCTAACGTGATGATCGTTCAGATTCGCTCGAATGTCAGATGCGCTCACGTTCTGGTCGCGTGCCTCGTGATTCTGCGTTCTTTTCATCGATCTTCAACGTGGCGTACAGCCACCGCTGCCCCGCGGTTTGACCTTTGCATCTCCCACCCGCTCATAAGTGCCCTTCCTACGGCTATCGTGTTGTCATTTAACACTATCACCTCGTCAAAAGGCCGTATCACCGGATCTGCACGTTGCACCCCTATGGCAAAAACCGTCCCTTTGGGCACAAAATCATCAATCCACACGCAATACTGGCTCGCACGCTTGCCGATATAACGTCTCGCTCCCTCAACGGTGAGAGCGCATGTGCCATATTTCTCTACGAGCGTAGCGACTCTCCGGCCACCGTCCGAGACATAGTACGTCGGGAACCTCCCGCGCACTTTTGGAGCCGACAGGAAGATGCGTGCTGATGTACTCTTGCCAAACTGATAATCGACAGTATCACGTATGTAGTCAAAGCGAACATCTCGTCTTTTCGGCGAATGCGCTGCGACGGCATCTTTCACCATCTCTTCGAGGCGCTGCAGGGCAACAGGACTTAAGACCCCTTCGTCCTCAACAGAATAGACTACGTCAACGTCGAGCATCGCGGCCGCTTCATCGCAAATCTCTCGGTAAGGTCCGTCTACGTGTGCGATGACTGTTGTAAACGAGTTGACCTCCACAAACTCAATGAGCCGCCCTCTCACCCACTCTTTCTCATCACACGTCCATTTCCCGGTCACAGGCACATCGTAATTGCCGGCCGGATACATCACCTCCAGACCTCGGGGAACAATGCCAATAGGTGAAGTCATGATCGCTTCGTTGATAAACGGGCGAAAAGCACGCACACATTCGAGAACAACTTTATGAGAACGCGAGCGCGAATAGGGCTTTCGTGCAGAGCAGGGGAGCAGGAGGAGAATTCCTTCTCTTTGGGTAAGCCGCGATATCACGCGTTCGTTAAATCGAAGTATTTCGGCTCGATTTAGGGACTCCTGCGAACACGCAAGCAGTGTGGCGGTGCGTACGAGGGGCGCTCGGCGCTCAAAATAGGGGTATGCCTCATCTAGCAGCCGTAAAAACGCAGTCATAACGGGGGTTGCCCGGCATCGCCCTTCAACAAGCTCTCGCAGCGTCCCTTGTCCAATATGTCTTCGAACTCGGGAGAGCTCTGCTCGGAGAGCGACTTGATTATGTTCTGATGCTCGCGCAATTCTTTGCTCGATAGCAGCATTGTCGACAGCCGTGCCCAGGCATGCACTGCACACACACGGGAAGCCCTGTGTCTCATCAAAGCGATCTTCTCCGTCAGTGTATAGAACGAAACCCTCACGAGCCTTGACTTCCGGCAAAACGGTATCAATGAGATCAACTCCAGCGTAGACTAACATGCTCAGATTGGCGGGCGTGGCCAACGCCGGCGTATAAAGGGCGGCGTCGGGGTTTATCGATTCTCGCACGCTCATGAGCGCTCGTGAGAGCCCACGGGGATCGCGCTCGAACCTCAACGCAGCACCGAGAATGACCACGTCAGCAGTGATCTCTCGGCTACCGATATCATCTGGATCAGACACGACTTCAACGCGAAGCTCCTCGTTATCTGTTACTGCCTTCTTGAGGAGCTCAAGATCTTCTTTGGATTCGAGAATGTGCGGCGTTGTCAGCTCGCGCTCCTTCCATCTCAGCTTTCCGAGACGGGCCGCACCATCACGCAGTGTTACCTCAAACTGTCTTGTCATCGTCGTGGTCAAATTTGCACAAGCTTTGCGTGCCCGCTGACCTTTGTGAGGTCATCATGCTCCCATCTCTTGTCATACGCAAACGTCGCGTCAACGTCGTTATGTGTGAGAAGTTCAACTAGGTTTTTTAAGGCCGCACTGATAGAGCTGTAATCCGGATCGGCGACTTCAGATTGGCCGATGGGATACGTCTCTGCAAGTTCCCGTGGGAAAGGACCAAATGGTGGCTTCATGTATAGTATTGTATCAAACTGTGGTTCCAAGTGTCGCGTCTTGTGCCTGTCAGTCGTACAGAGCACGCGCCCCCTCAACGACAGGTTTTCGAGGTTTTTTATATAACGACCCACCTCTGGCCGTGCAGCGGATTCAGTACTGGTATAAAGATAAGACGACTTGCGCGGCTCGATAAACTCAAACGCGGCAGATCCTTTTAGCACTGTTCGCAAAGCTTGGAGCAATGCGGGATGTCGACAACGTCTCTCGACGAGCTCCCAGAGCATGCCGTCGAGAATCGCTTGCTTTATGACGTTAAGTTCGGTAAATGAGACCCACAAGTTGTGCTGTGCAAGTTCACGCTCAGTAAGCGTCCGGTTTTTTTTCGAGCAGATTGGGCACGAACATGGCAAGTATGTTAACTTGTTGATCTTGTACGTGCCGTGTGTGGTGAGATAACGTCCATCTCTGGCATAGAGTGCGTAAGCAGCAGAATCGAACAAATCGCAACCTAACGCTACGGCAAGGGCAAACATCATCGGGTGCCCTGCGCCAAAGAGGTGAACAGGCACGTTAAGTGGTAAGCCCGATTTGCTCGCCATAACCACCTTAACTAGGTCGTTGTAGCGGTACGATTCCATAAGAGGAACGACGGCGCCGATGGGATA
>JAJRBK010000105.1 GCA_028679495.1 Methanobacteriota archaeon | reverse complement strand
TCATCGGGGAACCGATTCGCGCCATAATACTGCTCGCTTTCAGTTGGGCGGTGCTTGATCAGCTTACCGGACTGTACATCCTCCCTCTGTGGGCACATCGAACGGGAAAGGTACCCCAAGCACTCACGATTCTTGCCTTTACTGCTCCTATCCTGGCATTAGGCCCGATTGGTTTTATTATCGGGCCTGCAACATACGGCCTAGCTCTTGCTCTCTATCGAACCTACCGTGACGTTCTAAACGAGAGAATGGGACGAGCAGGTGCTTAGCATGCTATCGGCAAACCTAAGCGGCTATCCGACGAGACCTGATCTAAAGGTCATCCGGGAATATATACGCGCTGGAGGAGAGAATCCTTTTACTACAGGGGTGAAGAGAGCAGTGCGGGATCAGATCGCAGCAAAGCTCGACGTTATTACGGACGGACAAGTGAGAGAGATTATCCCGCTCATCGCCTTATCTGTTCCTGGAATCACAACAAACGGAGAGATAAGGATCGAAAATAGGCTGGGCCTCCCTCGAGCCCCTGTCGTTGCGGAGGACTTCTCAATAGCAGCAAAAGAATGTGGCGACAGAGCACAAGTCAAAGCGAGTTTGCCGGGACCGATTTCTTTTGCTAGTAGTTGCCGCATAGACCCGAAATCGTCCTACAGCTCAAACAAGGATGCAAACTTGCTATTTGATATCGCGTCCGTCCTTAGGTATGAGATCGATGCTTTGAGAGGGGCAAACGCCCGCTTTATTCAGATCATCGAGAACAGCGACGATATACACGACTGGGATCTGTTCCTAGAGCTCTTGCTGGTCCTTTTTAAGAGGGTTAAAACCCCTATCTGTCATCTTGTGGGCGATATAAGCGAAGCGTTCATCGGACTGTTGGAAGGTGCAGCTACAGCTATTTCGTTTGATTTGGTCGCTTTTCCACAGAATCGGAGTATTGTGAACTACAGAGAGGAGTTTTTGGTTCACGAGAAACTTACTTCGCTTGGCTGTGTCGACGCTTCAACTTCCAAACAGGAATCGATCGACGTCATTGAGAGGAGGGTGAATCCGTTTGTTGAAGCGTTCGGCTATGAAGCGGTGTGGATATCACCTAGTGAAACTCTTGCGACGCTGTCCTCGTCAAGCGCGTTTAGCAAGTTGAAACAACTTGAGCTGGTCAAACGGCGATACGCGGTCAAATCACTGTAGTACACGAAGATGAGCAAAGGGCTAGATCGCAACTGAAATATAGCCTGTATTCTATCTAGGTAAGGAGTTGGTAATGTGCTAAGCGTTAATGAGATCTCCATGGGAATAGTTGAAGAAATGCTAGATTACACGGAAGAACTAAAGATAGAGGCAATTGAGCTTGATAACGGTTCTACAGTGATAGATTGCGGGATCAACGCTGAGGGCGGGTATGAGGCTGGCGTGATGTTTACGGAGATCTGTTTAGGGGGACTTGGATCAGTACGCCTTACCGTGCAGGCAGTGAGAAACACCCCCTTGGTTTTCATTCACGTTTTTACTGATCATCCTGCGCTTGCAACTCTTGGATCTCAAAAAGCGGGCTGGTCGATAAAGAGTGATCAGTACAGCGCAATGGGATCCGGCCCAGCGAGAGCGTTATCTCTCCAGCCTAAAAAAACATACGAACTCATAGACTACGAGGATGATTATGATTTTGGAGTGCTCGCCCTTGAAAGCGATCGCTTGCCTGATGAGAGAGTCGCGGAAGAAATCGCTGAGGCGTGCAACCTCGAGCCTTCCAAACTAACGCTTCTTAACGCGCCGACAGCCTCAGTTGTTGGCACCATACAGGTGGCAGGAAGAGTCGTTGAAGTCGCTGTTTACAAGGCGGCTGAATTGGGATACGATACTCTGCAGATCTTGAGTGCAGCTGGCTCATGTCCTGTGGCGCCTGTAATGCAGGACTCGCTTCGAGCTATGGGAACGACCAACGACGGGATAATCTATTATGGCAATGTCTCTTTAACTGTCAAGAAGTATGACGAGCTACTTGAGCGGATACCCTCTGAGACGTCCTCATCGTATGGCAAGCCGTTCAACGAAACGTTCAAGGAGGCGAACTACGACTTTTACAAGATTGATAAATACATGTTTGCGCCAGCACAAGTAGCAGTAACCGATAAAACGTCAAACAAAACCAGGAAATTTGGTAGATTGAACGAGGAGGTGCTCGCAAGTTCCTTCGGGATTTAAGGAACTGACGCTGCCTTGCACCATCAATTTAAAACGCTCAGTATTTTCCCCACACCTTTGCTCTTGCCCTCCCTAAAAATAAACTTTTGACCAGCGTAAACGTGATAGGGACGATACTTAAATCGAACTGTTACTTTTCCATATTCTCCAGCCATCATAAACTCGCGTTCTGGATCGAAGGTCACGCTTTCAGAAATGGTCTCAATATGTATTACCGGCTCGTAGCCGTGTCCAATCCGTGTCGGGTGGTGTAAGACGTACACTTCGCTCAAAAACTCTCTTATCGCATCCGGAGCATTTGTGGCGAGGACCATGCCTCGCTCAATCTCATGTGGTTTAACGCCCCTGATTGCTATACCAACGATGTCTCCCGCAGAAGCTTTATCTACGCTGCAGTGATGCATTTCGATTGATTGTACCTTAACCTGCCGGAACGTTCCGTTTTTAGCAGGACCCAAGCAGAGCAGATCACCAACTGAAACAACGCCGCTCTTGACCGTCCCGCTCGCAACAGATCCAACGCCGCTTATCTGATAGACTCGGTCAATGTAGATCTCAAAATCCTCGTTACGGGAAATGTTCCTCTTTGGCAGTCGCTTAAAGAGCTCATCAAAGATGTCGATGCCGGCCATCGTGACAGGTGAGGTCCTAACAATCGGGACCACCGTTCCCTGTCCAATCTTATCATACACTTTTTCGATGCTCGCAGCTTCCTTAAGTCTGTACGGCACACGACCGACAATGCCAAGAATTTCACGTACCTGCGATTCAACCTCCCGCACCCGACTCTCGGTCACTTTATCGATCTTCGTTACTGCAACGATAGTGGGCAGCTCCATTGCGAGCAGGATGCCAAGGTGCTCTTTTGTGACATGGGTTACCCCGTCGTCAGCTGCGATGACTAGGAGTCCGTAGTCAAGTTTCGGTCCGACGATTCCTCTAATGGTGGTCCTAAGCCAGGGTTCGTGTCCAACGGTATCGACGAAGGAGACTAATTTCTCTGATTTTTGAACGACCCGTGCCCGCTCCTTCTTACTGAGTGGGTTCTTAAGACGAATAATGTCCTCATTAAAACCATAGACAACATAAGAGATGTCCGCAGATAAGCCACGTTCAATTTCATGTGGCTTTACGTCCAAATAGAGCCTAGTCTTTCCAGAACCGTCATCAGCAACGCCACTAACGATAGTGCCGACCAACGTGCTCTTCCCGTGATCAACGTGGCCTGCCGTCCCAACGAGAATGTGGTCTTTCTCTAATAATGTGTCTCTCACGCCGATTATTCCCACGTATCGTCCATTAACAAAGCATTCTTCCTTGCTGTTTACGTGCGCACCAATGTCGTCGGCTATTGTATGTAAAACAGATACCGACTCATTCAGCTGCTGCTTTGAAATCCCCTTCAGATAGCCTGAATCGGTGATCCCTATGATATACTGGGCTCTGCCGTTAGCTTGAAGCAAGTTATACTTCATCTGACACGCGAGGGTCTGTCGTCTCTCAGCCTTTAAGTGAGTTTCTCTGGTCAGAAACTCTTTAAATTCTAGTCCTGCACCCTCACCACTGCCTGTAATTGCCCTAAGTTTTTCGAGCTCTGCGCCCATAGGTGTTCGTTATTCTATAAGCGTCATTATAAAAAAAGTCTCTCACGTCTACATAACATAAGCGAGGGGCAGATAACAACATCAGCTGCTATCTAGTTCGATGCCTGAGTGCCGTGTCTGCTCGAAAATGATAGAACGCTATTCCGTGATAGTTCCTCAGGTATGCCTGCATAACCTCAGTGATCTCATTGCCGAGAGGCTTGATAAGCACGTCAGCGTGTACGACCTGAGCCACGTTCAGCATGCCGTGCTGAATCTCAAGAGGGGGACGGATGGAATAAAGCAACTGTGAGTTTTGATACAACTGTAAATCTGGCGACATAATGTCATCCCTAGTATATAGGGGCCTGATGCAGTCGTCGACTGCCTCGCTCTCAAGTACATCGGTCGCTATGATCTCTAAAGATCGAGACAGAGCAGACGCTACACGTGAATGCTTACCGCACGCGACCTCAACTACTCGCCGCGAGTAATTGCGCCTTATGAACTTCGAGAGCAATAGTGAACCGGGCTGGCTTATGCTCACAGTCCTTTAATACTCCTGCAGTGCTATATACCTGATCTGCATTTAAGACAAAAGCGTGGAAAGAGATTGCCAGTTGGCCTTAGTTCGTGGTTTTCAGCCCTCAGATTTTGAGAGAATCGTAGCGATAGAAAAAGAAGCTTTTGGAGAGTACAATCCGCTGCTGTTTATGGCAGCTTATGAAGCTTTTCCAGACGGTTTTTTAGTCGCTGAATACGAAGGTAACGTAGTGGGGTTCGTGATCACCGTTTTTGTCGCACCGTTTGACGTGAAAATTTTGTCCATAGCGGTAGACAAACGCTATCAAAACCGAGGGTTTGCGTCGATGCTTCTGATAAACCTATTTACCGTTCTGCGCTCAAGAGGATTCCTAAGACTCCTGCTCGAGGTTCGGTTGAGCAATCGACGTGCTTACAAACTATATTTATCGCTTGGTTTTACCCCGTTAAAGATTATCTATGCGTATTATCAAGACGGAGAAGATGCCTATTTGATGGAAAAGTTGCTATAGTAACTATCTATCGCATTTTTATCATTTCAGTTCTTGCAGCAAGCTCTCGCATGCGCGCTGATATCCTCCCTACACCTGTGAGCTCTTCAGGTTCCATAACGGTTGCTAATTCTCTTCCAAGCACGAAGATCGCGTGTTTGTGCTCTGCTTTGCTTCTGTGTATGTGCATTGGACCTATGTGAAGGGAGTCGTATCGCTCAAATTCGCCATTGCAACACTTGTGCTCTTCGAAGTAGTTTTTGACTCTAACCAAAAGTGTATGCAATTGGATAAGTTCCTCTTTATGCATGGGCCATACCTCGGTGTCTTTCGACGCTCAAACGTTGACGTGTGGTGATATAAAGTATTTATGTAGGAAGCATTATTCCTATAAGGTATCCTTAAAGTTTACCCTAATACACCCGCGAATCGATCGACAAAAAAAGAGAGATGAGGGACGATAGATCCCTATTCAAGGGGAGAATCTACTGAATATCGTCAACAGTAAGAACTTTAACAGAGAGTGGCCGCTTAACAATATTGCCGATTTTCACGCCTATCAAGTAATCAAGCTCCTTTTCTGCTGCTATGTCCAGAATTCGTTGGGTAATGACGCCATCGAACACCACGCTCTTTACAAGCCCATTTGATTCTTTGAGAGCGTTCACAAGATTGCGCACCTCCACCTCTTTTAACACTTTCCCTTCAGCGTCGAGCAGAAAGGCGTTAAGCGTACCGTTGAGCTGCTCGATATAATTCTTGAGATTGCCTTCCACTGGAGGGCGCTCGCTGGCCTCTACTGTTGCTGCGCGAGGAGCTGGTTCGGGCCCTCTGCGAGTATTTTGTGAGGATTTTTTCTTACCCCGCTGGTCAATTACTTGTTCAATCGGAACTTTGTTCCTCAACGCCTTGACGATCTCTTTTTGGGACAAATCCTCAACGCTTTTTCCTTCAGGAGCGTAGGCAACGTAATCTATGTCAGCGGTTTGTATAAGTTCCTTAAGTATCAGTTCACCGCCTCTGTCTCCATCGAGAAATGTCGTCACAGTCTTTTTCTTGGTGAGGTCTATAACAGCCTTCGGTACATTTGTTCCTTCAACAGCGACGGCGTTTTTGATGCCTATTCTAAGAAGATTTAACACGTCGGCCCGTCCTTCAACGATCAATATAGCGTCGGAGTCCTGCACGTTCGGTCCGGAAGGAAGGCGTTCTTTCCCGAAAGAGACCATCTCATCAACTCGTACGGCCTGTTTGACAGATTCTGTCAACTCCTGGCTCTCAGGCAGCGTCTCGTCAAACTTGTTAAGAAGAATGTTTTTAGCCTGATCAACGATCTGACGCCGTTTTGACGCTCTCACGTCTTCTATTTTGGTGACTGAAATGGATGCCATGCATGGTCCCACTCGGTCAATGGTTTCAAGTGACGCAGCGAGTATTGACGTTTCAATTTTGTCCAAGGACGATGAGATCAATACAGTCCCATCGGATTTCCCACCCTTTGAGCTAATATTCACTTCGATGCGTCCTATGCGACCTGTCTTTTGAAGCTCCCTAAGATCAAGATCGTCGCCGAGAAGTCCCTCGGTTTGTCCAAATATCGCTCCAACCACGTCGGGCTTTTCCACAACCCCCTCTGCGTGGATATCAGCGTAAATTACATATTTTGTAGTATCAGAATTTTGCATATATTGTCAACTCCTTAGAAACAGCAGAAGTTGCTT
This sequence comes from Methanobacteriota archaeon, assembly GCA_028679495.1. Classification (GTDB taxonomy): domain Archaea; phylum Halobacteriota; class Bog-38; order Methanoflorentales; family Methanoflorentaceae; genus Methanoflorens. Next base: position 1,841 of record JAJRBK010000105.1, on the reverse strand, counting down.
AATAAAGGATTAGATAACGAATCATCTAGCTATTTCTGCGGTTATTTATCTCTCAATAATGATTGCAAGCCACACTGCTTGCAGGTGAACGTAGGTTAATGTGACCTGTTTCATGATATATCTTGGTTCGATAATAATTAAAACTACCGATAACGTGACGACAGAAAGTGTTCGACGCTCCATCAAACGGATCGTCGTTTCATGGCTTGTTCGATTACCAGTTCCACATCATCAACGATAGCATCACTCAATAATAACACCTTCCTGTTGCTCGTGTGCCCTGAGACTAACCGAACAGCACGGGTTGGTCTATCGAAGAGGTTGGCGATAAATTTGATCAGTTGCTCATTTGCTTTTCCTTTTTTCGCCGGCATGGTGAGCTTGATGCATATCGTTTGTCGCCACTGGTTGTATCCTGAGATGCCCAAAGAGCGAGCGCTTGGCGTCAGCTCAGCACGGATCAGCACGCCCTCTGCTACCTCTGTTAAAGCACCTGTAAACTTCATGCGGAGGCCTTGAGAAGAGAATTGGCCTTTACCCTGACGCACTAACTCCAAGGGTTCACTCTCTTGAAATCTTCGCTGTCCCCCTCAGTTACCCTCGTGCCAGGGCATTATGCGACCTTTACCATCACGGGGTTGTCTTACTATCATCACAGAGGCATTTGCCAGTCATTCAAGCAAGGACCTATGCGTAACGGCGGATATTCTAGCTCTTATTTGCGCTGATATTCATTCATACACGGAAGTGAAAACGTCGTATCAGTCCTCTAAAGAGCATTAATTCTTTTGTAAAGGATCTTATATATCCTTTTCTCGCACCAATCATCAGCTCACTTTGCAGAGTAATAGTTTACAGATGCCACAAGGTGGTATACCCCGCTTGAGCCTAATGAATAACGCCTCGACTGTGATCCCTGATCGTGGTCAATTTTAGACTGTCGAAAGACAATTGCACATGTCGATGTTTATATACAATCACATCGATAAATCTTCATGAGAATATGAGTTTCATGCGCGACCCATACCAGCGTCCGATCAAAAGCTTACGTGTTTCGTTAACTAAAAAGTGCAATTTAAAATGTCTTTATTGTCACCGAGAGGGGGAACTACAAGATGCCAGCTCGTACGAGATATCGGCTGCAGAAATACAAAAAATCGCTGACATTTGCTACGATCAGGGCGTAACCAAGGTAAAGTTTTCTGGCGGAGAACCGCTGTTGCGTAAGGATTTAGGAGCGCTCATCAGCGCGCTGCCCCCATTTGAAGATGTATCCATGACCACTAACGGCCAACTTCTCGCGCAGCGAATTAATGATCTAGAGGGCTTAGACCGGATCAACGTGAGCGTTGACACGCTCAACCCTTCAACGTATAAAACGCTAACAGGAGGGACTATTGATCGAGTTATCGACGGGCTAAACGCCGCGCTTGATGCAAACCTAACGCCTATCAAGATTAATATGGTCGTGATGGATGGTGTAAACGACCATGAGATAGGTGACATGATCAAATTCGTGCAGGGGAAAGACATGGTGCTACAGCTCATTCAACTTATGGACGTTATGAATGGGTCCACGCTGAGAGGCGCTAATCTGCGTGTAATAGAAAGCACGCTTGAGGGGCTATCAGACACCTCCGTTGTCAACACTATGCACAACAGAAAAAGGTTCATGATCAACGATGCAGAAATTGAAATCGTCCGCCCGATAGATAACACAGAGTTCTGTATGAACTGCAACAGACTCCGCGTCACATCCGATGCAAAGCTTAAGCCTTGCCTTCTTAGAAACGATAACCTCGTGGATGTCCGAGGCATAGATCGCATGTCCGACCAAAACG
>JAJRBK010000104.1 GCA_028679495.1 Methanobacteriota archaeon | reverse complement strand
TCGATCAAGCACTGGCATGTACGAAGTAGCAGCGACTTTACGGACGAAGTATCACACGTTTGACGCGCTCGACTTAGACTGCGGGAGGACACTCGCCCCTACTACAGTCGCCTATGAAACGTACGGCAAGTTGAATCCTGCTCACGATAATGCTATATTGCTGCTACATGCCCTCTCTGGCAGCGCGCACGCAGGCTTCACAAACGATAAAGGGGAACAGGGCTGGTGGTACGACTTTATCGGCCCGGGTAAGGCACTCGACACAAACAAGTATTTCATTATTTGTTCTAACATCATCGGGGGATGTAGTGGATCAACAGGACCAGGGACTCGCAATCCTGAAACAGAACACCCGTACGGTCTGAGTTTTCCTGTCATCACCGTCAGGGATATGGTTCGTGCACAAAAGCGCCTCATCGCTCACCTAGGCATAGATACACTCGTAAGCGTGATCGGTGGGTCACTTGGCGGCATGCAGGCGCTTCAATGGGCGGTCGACTATCCGAATATGGTCCGGTCGGCCGTGGTTTTAGCGGCTGCCAAGCGTCTTTCCGCTCAAGCAATCGCATTTAACGAGGTGGGCCGGCAGGCAATCATGTCGGACCCGTATTGGTGTAATGGAGATTATTATGGCCGCACACCGCCACGCGCTGGACTTGCATTAGCGCGGATGATCGGCCATATTACGTACCTCAGTGAAGAATCGATGCACGAGAAGTTCGGCAGAGCGCTCAAGGGAATTGAAGGCTACCATTATGGGTTTTCTGAAGACTTTGAGGTGGAAAGCTATCTCCACTATAAGGGCAACAAGTTTGTCGAACGGTTTGATGCCAACTCGTACCTGTACATAACAAAAGCGATGGATTATTTTGACATTCCTGATCTCTCTTCCATAACGGCAAAGCTGCTGATTATATCGTTTTCATCGGACTGGCTGTTTCCGCCGGTACAACAAAGGGCGCTTGTACGGTCCTTGCGCAGGAGAAATAAAGACGTCACCTACTGTGAGGTGCAGTCGTGGCGTGGACACGACGCCTTCCTGCTCGAGGTCGAGCCGCTCACTGAGCTCATCCCGGGCTTCCTAGACAACGTGTCAAGGTGATCGCAGTGCAACGATATGATCACGACATTATTGTAAGCCTCATTCCTGCAGGCTCACGCGTCCTTGACCTCGGTTGCGGGAACGGCGATTTGCTGCTCAAGCTCAAACGCAGCGGGATCAAGGACATTCGCGGCGTTGAAATTAACGATCACTGTATCGCCGCGTGCGTACGCAAGGGGCTTACCGTCTTTCACGGTGATGTCGACGAGGGGCTGAGCGACTACGGCGATGCATCCTTTGATTACGTCGTGTTGAATCAGACCCTGCAGGTCGTGCAAAAGCCAACGCTCGTTATCAACGAGATGCTCCGCGTTGGAAGCAGAGCGATTGTGAGCTTTCCTAATTTTGGGTATTTCAAGATACGGTGGCAGCTTCTGAGCAAAGGGCAAATGCCAAAAGTTGATTTTTTGCCGTATGACTGGTATGATACGTCTAATATCCATCTGTCGACCATCAGCGATTTTGAGGTGTTTTGCAAGACGAGAGGTATTGTCGTTGAACAACTCATCGGTTTGAGAAGCTGTGCCACTGGCAAGACCGCAAGACATTTTCAGAACCTGCTGTCTCAAGTGGGCATATTTGTGATAACGTCGAAGCCCCAGATTTCAAACTGACGTCACTATTACGCACCGGGTTTATTCTTCATGATGCATCCTGTGCACGATCCTTGTAGGCCGCTAGACGCTTAGTAGCCGTGTCAAGAGCTAAGAAACGTGATGGCTGCACCACCTTTGATGTTAGAGCATGTAAGAACAATCCGCGAGCGTTTCCATGTCCTGTTGAGATCTGCGCCCGGCGAAAACTTCACGGTGAGCAGGACAACCAGCCGCGCGACATTGTAACCGCAGAGAATTTCTGGGAAAAGAGATCCTTCAGACATCATATCCTGTCGCCGAATTGTACTGCTCCCTTATCCTCCTCGCAGTATCTCCGGGCATTCTCTCCTCCAGCAGGTCTAGAAACATCCCGGCAGCCTCTGGGGAGACGCACAGCAAGCACTCCGAGCCGTCCAGGATGCGGTCAGCCAGATACTTGAGGTCCTCTGTTGAGAGCCTCTTTAGCCGGTCCTGTAAATCCTCATCGTCGGCTGCAAAATGCATGGAGACTGGTGGCAGGATGGAGCGGTAATGGGTGGGTATCTTCGCCTCTGGGGCTAGCTTCCTTAAGATCTCTATATCCTTCTCATCGAGCGTTCTCATGTTCGTCCTCCAGAAAAGGGTTACCATTCTCGTAGTAATATCTTGCGACGCCCTGTGGGCCTATCCCAGTGCCTTTGCCGCCAACGCCAAGATTTCGATGCTTAAAGACTGGAATTCTTATTGACGCGAATCACCTACATGGAAGTTGAGTTACCAGAATTCCACGCAGTGGCTCGCGCGCATCGCGATGATTGACAACGGCTCGAAACGAATTGACAAAATCTGCACGAATAACTATGTACTGCTTCAAGGTGATTGGCTTACGATGGATGTGGCTTCCATATGAGGGCTTCTTTACGAGTCGCACCCCCAAGATCGTCTCTGTCTGCCGGAAGGTGAGAGGTTAAATACGACGTCAAACGATCGGTACAGGGTGACACTACGATTTACTCTGATCACGCTGCCACAACGCCGATGCGTCCCGAGATCCTCGAAGTGATGCGTCCGCACTTCTCGGAGCGTTTTGGGGATCCTTCTAGCCTCCATTCTTACGGGCTCGACGCACGTGCGGCTGATCGTCATCGACGGTTGCGATAGAACAAACGAACCGTTCGTTGGCAAACTTCGCACACTCTTCAGAATTCATAACGTTCATTTTTGGCTTTAGCTGTCTAATAGCTTGGAATTCACCATCATTCACCCTGAGCGAACGCCTCTCGAACCATCACTTCTACGTCTTCAATGATCTCAATCGCTTGTTCGATAGATTGAACACGGTGGACATCCACCCGGCCATTCCTATACAAGGTGATATCACATCCACCGTAGGAGAACCGTGCCACTCCGAGCTTTTCAGCACATTTGCCTCTACCTTGAAGAATCATGCATAGTACCTCCATTGAGAAAGACCTGTCGAATGTGCCTTCGACAAGAATGCCCCCTCCTTTACACGGTCTCAATGAGTGCGCGTTGTATTTCGTTTCAGACATAGCGATTGATCAAAGTTTAGTAGCGGATGTTTCCCTCTGCAACCGATGCGCTCGGGTTTCATTATTGGTTACATGGATTTTAAGCTCTTACTTCAAGATTTCGTGAATAGCGTCAATGATTGCACAAAACGTGAACTATTTCAAGCACTGCCACGTGGCTATTTATAGTCGGTGAAAACGTGTTCGCTCGCATACTAGGAAAATCGGTCTTGAGGCGCAAATCTCGGTTTGCGATGGGCATCATCTCGGTGCTCATGGGGGCGGCAGTGCTCACAGCGCTTTTGACTGTCTCTCTTAGCGTCAGTGATAACATCGGGCAGGAGTTTACGAAATACGGAGCGAACCTGATTCTTCAGCCACAATCGAACAGGATAGAAATTGGATTACCGGGCGTGGGAATGGGCTCTGTAACAGAGCAGCGATACATTAATGAAAGCGATCTGTGGATGATCAAGACACAACAGATGGGAGCAAAGGTCATAGGATTTTCGCCTTTTCTCTATCAAGTTGTAAGAGTCGACAATGGTTCTGCCACACAAGACGCAGTGCTTGCGGGCACGTACTTCAACAAGACGATCCAGATACCTCATCCAGTACCACCCCAGAATCTTGAGACAGTTAGTACCAGTGTCGCTGACGTCAGCCCTTGGTGGAAGGTCACGGGCAAGTGGATTACGGATCAAAACGACACCTCGAGCGTGATGGTAGGTTCTAAAGTCGCTCAGAACCTTGGCATCTCCATCGGCCAGTCGCTTAAGGTCAGCTATGCAGGAGATCAAAATGGCACAGCTCAGACTAAAACACGCGACTTGACTGTCGTCGGCATTATCGATAGCGGTGGCTCCGAAGATAGCCAGATCTTCACCAATTTACCAGTAGCGCAGGATTTGAGTTCACGGCCCGGGAAAGTGCATACGGTGCAGGTTTCAGCGCTTTGTAATGCATGCCCTGTGGAAGACATAGCGGCTGCGATAAAGGAGAAACTCCCCTATGTTGAAGGGACGTCGATCAAACAGCTCACCACTGTTGAAGCAAACACTCTCGCCAAATATCAAGACATGATGGGTCTTGTCACAGGCATAACACTCATTGCGTCTATGCTCGGCATATTTACCACAATGACTGCTAACGTCGTCGAACGCCGCCGAGAGATCGGCCTGATGAAAAGCATCGGCGCCGATAACAGGAGCGTCGCGTTGCTGTTTCTTACTGAGGCTGCGATAACAGGCCTTGTCGGGAGCATTGCAGGCTTTGCTGTAGGAATCGTGCTTGCACAGTTTATCGGGCTCAACGTTTTTGCGACGTCCATCCCAGTTAGATGGGAGGTCCTGGCTGTAGTTATACCCGTATCTATTGGTACGTCACTTCTTGCAAGTGCGTTGCCTGTACGGCGTGCGACGTCAATCGAGCCAGCAATCGTGCTTCGAGGTGAGTGATCGAATGGACGAAATAATCCGCTTGGATAACGTGACAAAAGTATACGATGGTGGAACGCAGGCGCTCGGAGGCGTGACGCTCTCTCTCAAGGACGAATGGACGACCATTGTCGGGCCCTCTGGCTCTGGAAAAACCACGCTGCTCAACGTTATCGGCTGCCTGGACACGCCAACAACCGGAACAGTACACATAGCAGGGAAAACGGTCACCGGGGTCAACAAGGCAGAGTTAACGAAGCTCAGGCGGAAACACATCGGTCTCGTTTTCCAGCAGTATCACCTCGTCCCGTATCTGACTGCGCTTGAAAACGTAATGCTCGCACAGTATTACTACGGCACGACCGACGAAGCAAAAGTGGTGAATGCACTCAAAAACGTCGGACTTGGACACAGGCTCGATCATTTGCCTGCACACTTATCGGGCGGTGAACAGCAGCGGGTGTGCATCGCACGCGCGCTCATCAACGAGCCCACAATACTGCTTGCTGATGAGCCAACAGGTAACCTTGACCAGACGAACGGTCAGGCGGTGCTTGAGCTGATACAAAACTTGCGTGAAGCGGGTCACGCGATCGTCCTCGTCACTCATAATCAAGACATCGTCAAGCTCGGTGACCGGACAATTCGTATTGTTGACGGTACAGTCGCATGGGATTCAGCACTGGGAGGAGGCGATCATGGCGAACAATGAAAATAACGACAAGAAAAAGACGAGCGTAAAACTCATTATTGCAGTCGCAGCTGTAGCAGTCTCGTTATAGCAGGGGGGCCCGTTGTGCTCTCTAGCACGGGGAGCCTGTCCAGCAGCGGCGAAAACACAGGAAACGGCAACCAACAGACTAGCGATCTTTCTTCCGCTCAAAACGAGCTTAAGATCCCTCTGTCTAACATAACCAACGCGCTCTCTTACTACACCTATACATCGAACGGAACGGCAATCAAGTTTTTTGCAGTGAAGGGCGCGGACGGCAATGTCCACGTGGCGTTTGATACGTGCGACGTGTGCGGACCGAAAGGTTACACGCAGTCTAGCAACGATGTTGTTTGCAGTAACTGTGGCAAGCACTTTGCCATCAACGGCATTGGAACTACTAACGCGGATGGCGGATGCTGGCCAAGCCATCTGCCGATGAGCATTAGTGGCGACACGGTCGTCATCAAGGCATCGGATGTAGCGGCGAAAGAATCGGCGTTTAAGAAGTGAACAGAGAGACGCTGCAATGGTCGTTGACGCCGCAGATGAGAACGGGTAACTATGTCGAGGGCAGTGAGAAGCGGGCTGTATAATATCGTAGCGCCGTTTGCTCAATAAAAAACAACCCAAATAGGGAAAATGTGACGTTATTATAATGTTTATGCCCTCAAATGCTATTGCTAAGGAGGAGGTCACGCATGGACGCGTATCAAAAAGATGAACAAGAGCTTGTAAAGGTAGTGACTGAGTGGCTGACAGATGCACTTGGACCAGGGGCAGATTTTAGCGATCTAAAAATAGAAGCGGTCGCAGATGACGAATTCTACTTCTGTTACGCTAAAGACGACAAAGGCAGAGAGTACAGGTTTCGGGTCTTTTGGCGATTTGATTACAATTGCAAGTTAGATCCAGTGGTCATTGATGACGATACCGGTCTTAGAATCAGGTTGCCTGGAAAAAACGGTGGCGGCTCTTAATTTATACTATGCATACATCCCGGTGATAAAACCAGAACTCATAATAGCGGGGAAAGGGCTATTGCTCAAGATCATAAAGTTCTTATCACAACTTTACATCTGGAAGCTTCGCGCGCGTAGCGTCTATGGCAGTAAGCTCTCACTCATCATAAGCCCTCATTTGAAATCCAAAGCAGGGCGAGGTAGGATATAACTGAAAGCACTTTAGCACCAGGAGGTGAAATATGCTATTTGTCTTGTGGTTCCAATTCGATCCCGACCACACCGAACGGGTCCGCGAGCTGTGGAAGCGCTTTGCATATCCTGACGGCGTGAAGGTGATCGGCCGTTACGTGCTCATCGGAAGGCACATGTCCGTAGCGATCTTCGACGCGCCCGACGAAACGTCGCTACTCAAGATCACCGGACCGTTCAGCAGCTTCGGTGTGGCGCACATCGCGCCCGCAATGCCGATCGACGAGGCAAACCAGGTAACGTGGTAAGGAGAGAACCGAAGAAGAGGCATCCTCTTTTCAGCATCGAAGTGAAATAAACATCGGTCATCTTTCTGTTTAACGACATCAAAACCGAAGGTTATGAGCTTTGTTGTTGCAGTAGTCGCGTTATGACATCATGCTAAGCCTTTTATGATACGTGAGCATCTGCCATTCTGCCGAGCGCCATGTTAAGCGGTTTTATGTATGTAGAATACAGTGCCAGCTTTTATACGTCACGATGTGGCATCAAGTCGCAGCCCGTGCACGGCGCGCACATCGTTTTGGCTTCATCAGCTCGTAGACCGTATCGATCAAGAAGTTCTCGTTCCTTCCGAGCTAATCGCAACAGTCGTTCTGCGTTAGGCCGTCGTAGGCCCTTCTTTGATCGTAAAGGATGTTCGACAACCGCCCGCAGTATAGGGATGACACCTATTTCGATCAATTCTTCCATGCCTGTGATGATGGTGTCATCGTCTTCTCCAAGCCCCACGAGGATGTTAGAAAACACTTTGTTTCGACCAAAGATCTCTACAGCGTCTTTGAGGGCCTGTATAATGAATTCAAGTGAAAGTCCTGGGCACATCGACTCAAAAAGCTGATGGTCCGTTGTTTCGACATTGTATTTTATCTCATCGGCGCCGGCATCCTTCAGGAGCTGTGTTGAATTCGGCGTAGGATATACTGATACGCCGATTGGTAGATCGTATTTCTCCCGTAGCGCACGAATGATAGCTGCGATCAGTTCGACTTCCCTTTGTGGCGACTCTCGAACACCAGAGGTTAACGCTATAGCCCTTAAATTCCTAGCAAGCTTCGGATCAGCAAGAATCCTTGAAATAGCCGTCTCAACGTCCTTTTGATCTTTTATTGAGCCCCCTAAGAGAGGCACGGGACAAAAACTGCAGTCGAATATGCAAATCTCGCTCACCGTGATAAATGCCTGCTCAGGACAATGAGCAATGGCGTCCTCGAGATAGCCACGAACGATCTCTTTGCTGTGATCACGGATGACGACTTGTTCTCCTTCAAGCGTTGCTTTGAACCGAGAATCGTGCTTTACTCCTAGGCGCACGCGGTGACCATTAAATCGAAAAAAGAAAGATTTTAGCCCGGCTCCAGGCCCCGAGGCAGGAGTCGTGATGCGGCCTAGCACACGCTCATCTATATCGACTCCTCCTTCTGCAATGAGAAAGGCCTTGATCTCCGTGTTCCTGTCGGTCGTTGGTCCGTTCATTATGCCTCATACTGCCTCGTCGATCGATGTGACGACGTGGCAGCCTCAGCGCGCTTCGCCGCTTATTTCTTCAGTTTGTACATAATCGAGTGGTTCCTCACTCGTTTATAATCCCTTTGTGACTTCTTGATATTAAGTTCTGAGTCGTGAAGCTGTCAAGCTGTCATCACCTGCTGCCGGAGCACGTTTATCAAGCCATGCCAAACAGCATGCCCCAGAACGTGCTGGGGGGGATCTCGTGCTGTATGCACTCTGCTTGATGGTGTTCGCGTTTCTGCTCCTGCAGTTCTTGCGTTTGAGCGATACGCGGCGCTGACGGCTTCAGAAGCTGGACTTCTTGAGGCTTAGCATTATAGTTTAACGCTTTTCTGGCGACGTGATTCTGAGACCGCTATCGTCGTCAATTACCACGGGAACTAACGTGCCGTTCACATCAAACCGGCGAAAGACCCGAAACCTGTACTCTCTACCTTTGTTGTCTTTTACGTGGTAGAAGTAGAATTCATCATCCGCGACCGTCTCTGTTTTCATATCGCTAACATCTGCCCCAGG
>JAJRBK010000103.1 GCA_028679495.1 Methanobacteriota archaeon | reverse complement strand
CGGGGACCTCAACTTTATTGTTGTGACCCTTATCGGGACCTTCGCGTGCGTTGTAGGCTCGCTAATTACTTATTTTATCGCTTATTTCGGCGGAAATTATCTGTTTGAGCGCTACGGCAAGTATGTGGGGATAACGAGCAGAGAGCTCAATGTGGCGAATAGGTGGTTCGATCGTTACGGAGAAGTCTCTGTTTTCATAAGCCGCATGATTCCAGGTGTAAGAGCGTATTCATCGATACCTGCGGGAATATGTCGAATGGATGTGAAAAAGTTCAGCGTGTACACTTTCTTAGGTTCTCTGCCATGGAATTTTGCGCTCGCACTTGCTGGGTACTATTTAGGTGCCAACTGGCAAAGCATAAGTGGTGCTTACTACTACCTCGTTGCTATCGTTTTAGTAGGTCTGCTATGCGCGGGAATATGGTTCGTGCTGCGGAAAAGAGCTGCAACGCACCAGCCGACGTAATGCCGCAGAACTGTGCTTAAGCACCACAAAAGATTAAACTGAGCGGATATAAGACTATATAAGAAGCAACAGTGGTAGACTTCTTCAAGTTTCATTATTAGAGTGTGCTTCGCAGTACCGTAACTTGTTGTTGAGGGGTTTAGTTGAAGACCATATCAGAGAAGATCCTGTCTAAGCGAAGTGGAAAAGATGTTGAGAGTGGGGACATCGTGGCCGTCCCAGTCGATCTAGTTTTTGCTCACGATGGTACGCTTCCGCTTGCGATCCAGCAGCTCGGAGACCATCCGGTAAAATATCCCGATAAAGTGGCAGCGATATGCGATCACGCCTCCCCGTCACCATCCGAAAAGGTTTCAAACGTGCAGATATTCATGCGACATTTTGCTCGCAAGTACGGCCTTGAATTCTTTGAGAATGGAGATGGCATCTGTCATCAGATCGTCTTCGAAAGATACGCCGCGCCGTATAAGGTTATCATAGGCGGAGATAGCCATACATGTACCCACGGTGCTGTAGGAGCGTTTGCGACCGGCATGGGTTCGACGGACGTAGCCGCTATTATGGCCTACGGAAAAACCTGGCTCAAAGTCCCTGAGACTATCAAAGTCGAACTGTTAGGACAGCTCAACGAAAAAGTTCATTCTAAGGATGTTTTCCTTGACCTTATTTCGCAAATTACGGCTGACGGAGCTACATATAAAGCTCTAGAATTCGCCGGCGAAGGGATTAGACATTTGAGCGTTGAATCGAGGGCGACACTGTCTAACATGGCGATAGAAGCCGGCGCAAAAGTTGGCTTGTGTCCCGCAGATGCTAAGGTGAAGGAGTACTTGGCACAGCACAAACGAGATGCCGAGTACCTTCCGCTCTACGCGGACCGTGCTGCAGCATATGCGCGAGAAGTGCAAATACGAGCCGAGACTGTCGTTCCTATGATCGCAAAACCACACAGAGTCGACAACGTCGTTCCAGTAACTGATCTTGAAGGAGAAGAAATCGATCAAGTGTGCCTCGGGTCGTGCACAAACGGACGAATTGAGGATCTTAGAGTCGCGGCAGGCATACTTGATGGTAAGCAGAGCAAAACCAGACTCGTCGTGTATCCTGCAAGCCGCAGCGTGCTCATCCAAGCTGTAAGAGAGGGGATCATGGAGACTCTGCTTAGAGCAGGAGCTGCAATCGGCCCGCCTGGATGCGGATTCTGCATTGGGAGAACGGTCGCTTTGGGAGACGGTGAGGTTGCCCTATCTACACAAAACAGGAACTTCAAGGGCAGAATGGGTAACGATAATGCATACATCTACCTATGCAGTCCGTCAACAGCTGCTGCAAGCGCGATAACAGGAAAGATTACTGATCCACGAGAGCATAACGGGTAACGATCCATGCGAAGGTGAGTGTTTCCATGAAAATCACAGGAGAGATTGTACGCATCTTCCCTAAAGATACAAATACTGACGAGATCATTTCAGGCAAGTACAAATACGACGAACTCGATCTAAACAAGCTGGCTCAGCATACGTTCGAGGCGATCGATAGACATTTTTACGAAGATTGCAGGAAATTAGATCAACCGATAATAGTTGCAGGGGCAAATTTTGGCTGTGGGTCCTCGCGGGAACAGGCCCCTCAAGTGTTAAAAGCATGCGGTATATCATGCATTATTGCCGAGTCATTTGCACGAATATTCTATCGAAACGGTTTTAATATCGGCATGCCGCTGATTGAATGTGACAGCATCACCAAAAGCGTCTCTCAAGGAGAGGCACTCATGGTCGATTTCGGCGTCGGGACAATCACCAACATAAACCGACGCCAAGAGCACCATTTCAAGACTATCCCCCCGTTCATGCAGCAATTATTACAGCGAGGAGGATTGATGCCGTATCTTGAGACTTGTGGTGACTACAGTGATTAAGCCCGTGGTCACCGTTTTTATCGAATAATCCGTAGGTGATCTTTTGCAAGAAGTTGCCGTTATAATGGGAGATGGAGTAGGCCCGGAGTTAGTCACAGCGATGATGAGGACCGTTACTGCGGCAGGAGCACCGGTAAACATGGTTCCCTGCCAAGCAGGAAGTGACTGGTACGAGACGTACGGAGGCGATTCGCTCATTCCCGAGGAGACGTGGGATCTACTCGCTTCAACACAAGCGTGCTTTAAGGGACCTACGACTACACCTGGCGGGCCAAAATCTCCTCGTAGCGTTGCAGTAACGATCCGCCAAGACTTGGATTTGTACGCGAACGTTCGTCCTATTAAGACATTTCCCAACACGCCCTGCCCTTTAGGCGCCGTTGATTTCGTGTGCGTGCGCGAAGCGACGGAAGGTTTGTATTCAGGGAGCGAAGTGCAACTATCTAACGATATGTACGTAGCGTTTAGGAAGATAACCAAAACAGCAAGCCAAAAAATAGCGCAGTTTGCCTTCAAGGAGGCAGAGAAGCGCAGTTGGGAAAAAGTCGTGGCAATCCATAAGAGTAACATACTAAAAAAGACTGACGGCGCTTTTCTCCAAGCAGTGCGACATGTGAAACAAGGCTATGATAGCGTAGCGTTGTGGGAGTACCACGTTGACAACGTCGCACAACAGCTGATAAAGAACCCACAGATATTTAACGAGTCGATTATGCTTTCAACAAATCTTTTTATGGATATTATTAGCGAAGAATGCGCTGCGTTGGTGGGAAGCATCGGAATGATCTATTCCGCTAATTTCGGCGACCGTTATGCCATGTTTGAACCTGCTCATGGCTCCGCCCCCAAGTACCGAAATCTCGATAAAGTGAATCCTACAGCATCGATTTTAGCAGGAGCTTGGATGCTCGACTACCTAGGCCATTCTTATGAATCAGACCTGATTTTCGACGCGGTGACAGACGTGATTGCAAAGGGCATGACGACGTACGACCTCGGGGGGCATCTCCGCACAAGTGAGATGACCAACT
>JAJRBK010000102.1 GCA_028679495.1 Methanobacteriota archaeon | reverse complement strand
GGCCGCCAAAGAGTGCCTTGAGCTGGTGTTGTACGTGTGGGGTACTTCATTTCCTTTTTGACGCGACTGCGGAAATGACATCAAGATTGACATGAGTATTAGCAGAAGAATTTTCAAAAACACGGTCGTTTTGACCTCAGCAGATATATTTGGTCGGCTTATGCGCTTCGGGCTTGCAATCGTCATAGCACGCTCGCTCGGTCCGGCGGGGTACGGCATATATGCCTTCGCCTTCTCGTTCGCCGAGGTCTACGGCGTAATCTCTGATTTCGGCATGAGCAACCTTATCATTCGTGACACGTCACGAGAGAAAAAGTACCTCCCGCGCTATCTTGGCAATATACTGCTCGTCGAGGCAACCCTTTCAGCGATCGCATATGCATTCTTATTCCTGCTCGTCGGTTTAATGGACCTTCCCTCAGACACGGCCACCGTCGTATACATCGCCGTGCTCTCTTATGCGCTTACTGCTCTCGCTGTAATAGTGAGGGCGACGTTTAAAGCGCATGAAAAGATGGAATACGACGCTGTGCTTAGTATTGTTCAGCAAGGCGTGACCGTCGTTCTCGGCATCGCAGTGCTTTATCTGGGGTACGGCCTTCTGGCTCTGGCTTTTGCGTTTGTTATAGGAAGTAGCATCAACCTCATTGTGAGCCTCGTCCTTGTCTCGACAAAGTTTGCACGTCCAAAGTTCACGCTCAAAGGTCGTTTTCTACGCTATTTGCTTAAGGAGGCCCCCTCCCTCGGATTGGTCGTCTTTTTTACCCTGATATACTACAAGGTAAGCACGCTACTTCTCTCATTTATTCAGGGGGATGCTGCGACAGGCTGGTTTAACGCTGCATATACCATGGCGATATCCTTGACCTTCTTGCCAGCAGCGTTTATGGGTGCCCTCTTCCCAGTCATATCGACGTTCCATGCTTCTTCTCGGGAGCTTGCGAAGATCGTGTACCATGAGTCGTTCCGCTACATGGTGATACTTGGACTTCCCCTCGCGTTCGGCACGACAGTGCTTGCTGATAAGGTTATTGACATTATCTATGGGGCACCGTTTCACAACTCGATCATCGTGCTCCAAATAGTCATCTGGTCAATTGCCTTTGTCTTCCTCAATTACGTGCTCAGCACGACGCTCACGTCAATAAACCTTCAACGCGTTGTTATGTATGCTACAGGGCTTGCCGTCGTGGTAAATGTCGTTCTCAACCTCATCTTCATCCCGGTGTACAGTTATGTGGGCGCGAGCTTTGTTATGATTGCGACCGAAGTTACCACCTTTTCCATTTGCTTTTACTATGCTTCGCGTCATCTGTGCCTCCTCCACGCGCAGCGTATCGTGCTCAAGCCTCTCGTAGGATCACTCGTCATGACGGTCGTAGTGTATTACCTGAGGCCAATCAATATATTCATCATATTCGGCGTTGCTGTGTGGGTCTACTTTGCCTCACTCATCGCGATGAAGACGTTCACTCAGCAGGACGTTAACGTTATTAAGGGCATTATGGGGAGAACATAGTGTGTTGCATCAAAGCTTGAGGCGGCGTTTCGAGATGAGCGGGGGATCATCATAAATATAGCGTTCTTGAGTTTTGAGTATAACTGCAACCTGATCGGCGGGGCAGGTGTGTATGCTCTCGAACTCAGCAGATGGCTTGAACGGTATTGTGCGCTCAACGTGTACACGTGTGCCGCCTATGATTCACCACCCGATGCCTTTGCGGCAGCTTGGTTCGATAAGGGTGCTTCAAACGTGCACTATCAGCGGTTACCCTATCTCCTCAGGCGTCATGGAGTCATCGCCTTCTATTACTACGCTCTTTTTCGCGGAAATCCACGTGGCTCTGATGTCTTTTTAGTCAATGACCTGTCACAAGGAGTTGCCCCTCAACCTGACGTGCCCGTCGTGCAAATCGTCCACCACCTTCCCTCATCAGAGCGAAGTCACAGCCCATCAAGCACAAAAGCACGGATTGCGTTCACGCTGCTTGCGGCACTGGAAAATCGGGCGCTCGGACGAGCACACACGATCATCTGTGACAGTATTGATACAATGCAGAAGCTGCACTTCCACTATCCTGAACACGCCACAAAGACGACCGTTATACCAATCGGGGTTGATGTGCAGCTATTCAAGCCACGAAATGGAAATCATAACGATGCCAAGGCGCAACAGCCACCGCTTATCCTGTGTGTTGCACGAGGGCTTGAGACGCGAAAGGGTATTTCATACCTTCTAGAGGCGTTTGCAGCGGCACAGCGTGTTGAACGCGCTGAGCTGACCGTCGTAGGAACAGACTCACAAGGGCTAAAACAGCAGCTTCTTGAACAAACACGGGCGCTCGGGGTGCTGAATGCCGTCACGTTCATTAATTCAGTGCCGCTGCACGAACTTATCGCTCTCTATCAACGCGCAACGCTGACTGTTGTCCCATCGTCCCTCGAGGGATTTAGCAAGCCCGCTCTAGAATCGATGGCATGCGGAACGCCGGTCGTTGGATCGGCCGTAGGAGCAATTCCAGAGCTCATCGATGAGAGATCGGGGGTGGTGGTACCACCACGAGACACAGACGCTCTTGCCGATGCGCTGATCCGCCTCCTGCGGGATAAGGAGCGAACGACCGCTATGGGGGCAGCAGCGCGACAACGGGTGCTCACTCGTTTTTCATGGGATATAGTCACACCCCGTGTCTTGGATGTGTGCAGGCAGGCTCTATCAAGATAACAACCCTTCATATATCACCGTAAGCTTGCGTACGTGAGTACTCATATCGAACGCCGCTGATGATTGCCGGGCGTTGACGCTTAGCCTTTTAAGGAGCCCAGGATCTCGTGCAATCTTGTCAAGACATGCTGTCAGCTGTGTGACGTCGCCCGGCTCGAACAAAAGGCCATTATATCCCTCTCTGATAAGTTCCGGAATAGCACCAGCTCTGCTTCCCACGACAGGTATGCCATGCCGGTAGTACTCCGGTATGACAAGTCCAAAAGTTTCGTGGTAAATTGAGGGTACCACAGCCACGTCTGCTATACCGTACAGCTGTCGAAGCGCGCCGTGTGGCACAAAGCCGTGGAAGACGATCCGGCTATCATGCCGCGCTGCGCGTTGAAAACCTTCAACATCACTACCCATGCCAACGATATGGAGGCGCGCCCGCTCATGGGCAAAGCTCAGCATAGACTCGAGCAAGAACTGCACGCCCTTGTGTCGCTCGACACGCCCAACGTAGAGGATATCAAGCGTACCGTTGTTGCTCCTCTCTACAGGTTTGTCATCACCAAT
>JAJRBK010000101.1 GCA_028679495.1 Methanobacteriota archaeon | reverse complement strand
GTGGATTCGTGTCTTCACGGTCGACTTGTTATCGCCTCACTGTCCTTAGGACGTCTCGCGGTTGACGCTCCCGTGGAGGTAAAATACTTCACGGAGAACCACAGGGCCACGTTGACCAGGCTGATTAAGACGGGCACTTCGATGAGCGGCCCGATGACCGCAGCAAACGCTTGACCGGAGTTTAAACCAAAGACACCGACCGCCACCGCGATCGCGAGCTCGAAGTTGTTGCTTCCCGCGGTGAACGCGAGTGTGGCCGTCTTGGCATAGTCGATCCCCACTCGCCAGCAGACAAAGAAGGGGACAAAAAACATCACTATAAAGTACCCGGCCAAGGGTATGGCGATGCGCACGACGTCGAGCGGCAGCGATATAATGAGGTTCCCCTTCAAAGAGAACATTATGATGATAGTGTATAACAGCGCTATGAGCGAAACGGGTCCGATCCTCGAGATAAAACGCGTTTCGTACCATTCCCGCCCTTTGAGTCTCAACCCTACGTAGCGGGTAACCACCCCCGCAACGAACGGAATGCCGAGGTAAATGGCCACGGTCTTCGCGATCTCAACGATGGACACGTTTACCACGGTCGCTATCTGAGTGATCCCAAGCCACTGCGGCAGGATCGTGATGAGGAAGAAGGCATACGCTGAGTAGAAAAGAACCTGCATGACGGAGTTTAGGGCAACAAGGGCCGCGGCATATTCACCATCACCTCGAGCGAGGTTGATCCACACGATGACCATAGCGATGCATGGCGCGATGCCGATCAAAATGAGCCCTACGAAGTACTCGGGGTTGTCGCGCATGAAGATGACGGCGAGCGTGAACATCACCAGCGGCCCCATGATCCAGTTGAACACGAGCCCTAAGCCTAAGACCTTCGTGTTCCGAAAGACGGCCCCTAGCTCCTCATAGCGCACCTTGGCCAGCGGCGGGTACATCATCACGATAAGCCCGATGGCGATAGGGATTGACGTCGTCCCTATGGAGAGCTGGTTAAGCGCACCCGGAACGCCCGGAAAGAAGTACCCGATCGTCACGCCGATAATCATCGCGAGAAAGATCCAGAGGGTCAACCATTCGTTAAGGAATGATAACCGTGCCTTGGGTTTTTCAACCATGTAAGAAACCGCTCCTTTTGTGTATTTTTAATACTTCCGCGATACAGCCAATAGCGTCGTTCGTGACGCGTTGCTCCGATACATACCTATCGTCCTTGCACCGCTCGCTCTCGCACGTGCGTCATAGAAATTACCCGGGTTGACAACAGCCTCTTTGTCTAGTCAATAAGTTGTAGATTGAGTATCCCTTGGATGTAAGCTCATATCTGTTGTCTTTTTCAAAGACAAGACCAGATTCAACAAGTTTTTTCATCTCAGTCTTAAATATGTGCGACTGACCTGCACCGTAGCTCTCAGTATAGCGCCTCTTAACCGCAGGGTCCATAAGGCGCCAAAGCAGGTCGTGAGCCTTAATGTTAGTATCTAAGTCCATATCATCGCCACCTCTGAACGGTGTCCGTGTGGCGTTGTTGAGACGCGTCGCCAGATAGGGCGAGCGTTTCCCACTTTGTGCG
This sequence comes from Methanobacteriota archaeon, assembly GCA_028679495.1. Lineage (GTDB taxonomy): Archaea > Halobacteriota > Bog-38 > Methanoflorentales > Methanoflorentaceae > Methanoflorens. The sequence goes on along the minus strand of JAJRBK010000101.1, from coordinate 2,077 downwards.
CACGCTCATTTTTCCTACCATCGTCTATTAAAAAACCTCTTGCTGCAGCAGCTTAAGATCGTCCATGCCTTCAGGCTCATGGTCGAGGAGAGGGATAATAAAGAGTGGCGTTTTAAATCGCTGTTTTATGTCTTCGATATACCGCTCTTGCTGTCTCCGTCTGTTGTTAAAGAAGGCATTTCTTCCGTACTTCTCAGGGAGCAGATAGTTGACAGCGATCAAAGCGGTTCTAATTCCGACCTGCTTTCTTAAGTCCTCCGAAGCTCTCCACGCTTCCATCATAGGCGTATACTCAGGATACACGACAAAGATGAACGTGCTTTGCTCTCGATCTCGCATCGCTTCGATAACGTGGGCATACTTGTTCATCGTCTCCTCAGAGGTTTGCTTAGTCAACGAACCTAAGTCAATGAACCCCTTCCAATCTGAAGGAAGCTCGAGCAGTCTCAGCGTATGTCCTGTCGGCGCCGTATCAAAGATCAACACATCATAGCCGCGCAACTCAAAGTAGCTCATGAATCTCTCAAATGCAGCCATTTCCTGAGCGCACGGAGAGTTTAAATCCTCTTCAACAGCGGTTCGGATCTCTTGGCTTTTGTCTTCGACCGCTCGTAGTATCCGCTTGCTATACGCATCCCACGCTTTCTTTTGGTCGATCCTCGCAGCAAATAAATTATCAACGCCAGCAATAGCGGTCGGTTCAGGTTCAATGTATTGTCCGAATATATTTTGCAGATGCGAGGCGGGATCCGTCGTCACGATAAGCGTCTTGAAGCCTTTTTGTGCTAGATATACAGAGGTCGCGCATGCAACCGTGCTCTTTCCTACCCCACCTTTGCCGGTAAAGAAGAGATACCGCGTTCCGTTGACCGGGACAAAAAAGGGAAGCAGGTCTTGTTTTTTCTTGAATGTGCTGGATACGCTTTGCTCATCATATGAAGGGCCAATCGCAGCTTCTTCACTGACGACCGTAGGCTCTTTCCGATTTTCATACAGTGTCTGCCCCACCGATTCCAAAAACGATAATCCAGAGATTTCAGAGTCCCTCAGGGGGTAGACAAGCTTCTTTCCTTCAAACTCATCTTCAATTCGCTTCACTATTGCTTGTTCTTCGTCCCACTTCTTCTTGAAAAAGCGGTCAGTGCTTGCCGCTTCTGGCAGCATTCCGTTGATTATGAGGAAGCTGGTGGTAATCCCTAATTTAGATAGCTCGGCTGCACTCCGCTTCGTTTCTAGAATAGATGAATTTTCCGGCCTCAGCACAAAGACAAACGACGTTGCGTCCCCGTCTTGAAGGTACGCAATTGCTGTCTCATACTTCAACTTGGCCCCCTGCAGCGAGGCGCTTGGGCCTATGCACGTCGACCCGCCTTTATCTAATTCTGTGCACCACCCGCTCGGCAGTTCGAGCAGTCTGATAGTGTGACCGGTTGGCGCGGTGTCGAATACGACGACGTCGTACACAGGGTCATTCATAAACTCAATAAACTGGTCAAAAGCAGCAACCTCTTCAACGCACGGGCTGTTCATTTGCTCCTTCATCACCTGCAAATTCTTTTCATCGAGAAGAGCCCGCATCGGAGCGATCATCCGCTCCCGGTACTCTTCAGAGGCAATATCGGGATTTATTTCGATAGCAGAGAGATTGTCAACACCGTCAATGGGGGTGATCTTGTGGCCGATCTCTTGATTGAATATGTCAGACAGATTGGGAGCAGGATCAGTGGTAACAATGATAGTTTTGTAACCCTTCTTTGCCAGCCACACAGCGGTGGCACAGCTCATCGTGCTCTTGCCAACTCCGCCCTTTCCGCTGAAGAAAACAAACTTTGTCTTGCCTTGCTGTGTCGGCTCCATCAGTTCGTTCATTTTGCTGTTCTGTGCTCTTCAAGGGCTTTTTTCAGTTCTTCGTACGTCAAGTAGCGCTGTTTGGCTATGATGTTGCCGTTAAGCGTCGTAATGGGTAAAATTTCAGGCCCCTCTTTTTTGACTAGGTCAATAATCTCGTTCTTTTCGAGAAACAAGTTTATATTGAAGGATATGCTCGCTCTTACGACGTTTACTTCACTGAATTCGT
>JAJRBK010000100.1 GCA_028679495.1 Methanobacteriota archaeon | reverse complement strand
AGAGCGCCTTTGAAAGATCTCCCATCGTCTTTAAGACGAAGCGCTGCCTCCCACGCTGCAATACCCCCCGTACCGCTTCCAACGGCTTGAACGTAATGATCAGGAGTGCGTCCAATAGTCGCGGCAGCATCTAACATGACTGTACCCATCCCATCACGCCGCGCCACATTGCGGGCTCCCCCTTCGTTTACGAGTCCTGGCAGCGATCCAAGTCTATTTCCAAACGCTATCGCATCAGCGTAGTCATTGCCACTTTTCAGCAGGATGACCTTAACATTATCAGAAGGTGGTTCGGGCAGCCAGAACTTTCCAAACGAGCTTTCAAGCCCTACGAGTAGCAGCTTTATGTTCGATGTACTCGTTGAAACGGTGTGAGCAAATGCACGCGCAGTATTACCCACTGATGAAACAACCAGCGTTTTAACGCCACATTCCAAAGCTCGCTGGATCGTGGGGGGTGACTCTAGTTCTTTAAAGCTGCACGTTTCAAGTGTTGCCCCTCTTTCGGGCCAAAACCCGCTAAACCCTATAAAGAGCTTCTCGAGCCCCAGTTCCCGCGCTAGTTCCGTGCTTTTATAAGTTATCGCCCGGCCGCGCGTTTGTAGTATATCTTGTGTCGGCAACCATTCAGCAAATCGCCATATACTTTTTTCGCTGCTAATCGTTAGGTGCTTGGTCTTGTAGATCGAGCGTGGAAGTGCGTCGCCGCACGCGCATTGCAGTGTGTAACCGTGATTTATGTCGGAGTGGCAGCTAGGACAGATAATTTTATAATGACGCGACTCCCAGTTAATAGTGACCATTATTTAAACGAACGTCCTGTTTTTATTTAAAACTGCCGCGGTTAGTTGATAATGTGCGAAAACTCAAGATATTTTAGTCATATTAGGTAAGATTTTTGTATTTTTCGATAAATATATATACGGCCTAACTCAAAAATTTGTACGGCAATCTTTTTTATCACTAAGGAAGCAAGAAAATGGCAAATAGCGACTCTTCCAACAATTTTGACTATTTGTACAAAAAGGAAAATAAAGTAAGGTGCTTGCAGTGTGGCCGGTGCGCTGCTGGCTGCCCAGCTGCGCACGTATTCAGCGAATATAACCCGCGTGAAGTGATGCGACGAGTGCAAGACGGCGAGGAACACGAGCTCCACAAAGATCCCATTATCTGGCTGTGTGGTCAGTGTTACACGTGCAACTCACGGTGTCCTCGAAACAATAACCCCGCCTCAATAATCCTGCAAGCAAGGGAGAGAGCATACAAGCAAGGGCACGCACCAGCGGAGATCTATCAACAATCTGCAGCACTCCTTGAGTCGCTTTTTCTAAACGGCGTTACAGTTTCCCCAGTGCTGCTAAAAGAAAAATTAGGAGTACTCAGTGAGCTCGTAGATGTAGAAAGGCTCACCAAGCTCAGGGCTGAGTTAGGCTTGCCGGAGCACAACTCAAGAGAGGTACCAATCCCAGCAAAAGCGATCAAGCAGATTAGAACGATTATAACTTCTACCTCAGGACAAGGTGAACGTGCGAATGACGCTTGAAGCTCTTATCAGCTCGCGCGCGAAGCTGCCAGAGCGTTTATATCTGTTTAAGAGTTGTGTCGCTGGAACCTTTTATCCTGGCATAGAGCGTTCGTTCAGGTTTATACTCAATTCATTGAACGTTGACTACTTTGACGATCCGAGTCAATCGTCATGCACCGGATTCGGCGTGCATTGCGGCATGGTGCCGCCGCAAACTAATCTAACCCTGAATGCAAGAAATCTAACGCTTGCTAGCGAGTCTGGCTACACAAATGTCGTGTGCACCTGTCCCACGTCTTATGCGAATCTTAAGGAGTGTGTTAATGAGCTCAGCGACACGTCCTCGCGAGCTGCGGTAAACGATGTACTGAAGCAGGTTGGGCTCGAATATAACGGCGGTGTAACGGTATACCATGCTGCTGAAGTGCTTTACGTTATTAAAGACAGCCTTGCTGAGCGAGCCAAGTCATCACTTTCACAACTAAAGATTGCCACACACCATGGTTGTCATTACACGAAAGTGTTTTATGATCAGGTCATCGGCGGTCTCTGGGAGTATCCGCACCTGCTTGACGATATTTGTACGACCTTTTCGGCGACGCTGGTCGATTATTCTGAACGATCTCTCTGCTGCGGCATGGGCTTTACCAACCTTATGAGCACGAACGATTATTCAGCAGTAACGAGCTTACGAAAACTTGAGAGCATCCTCGCAGATAAACCAGATGTTATTGTGACTATGTGTGCTGGCTGCCAATTGGCCCTTGATCGCTTTCAAAAAAAGTATGAGCGTCGTCTTGGATATACCGCTCCAGTGCTCAACGTGTCACAATTGGTTGCGATCTTGCTCGGAGCCGATAAGACAAAAGACGCGTGCCTTCAGTTTGGAACGATAAATACGGGTTCCATTGTTAACAAGCTGGAGGCTTTGTAACGTGTCTCGCTTTGGGGTCTTTTTGTGCAGATGTGACGGCAACATTTCAAACACCGTCAATATTGATCGGTTAGAGAAGCACTTTAGTCAAACATGCGTGGTGGAGACTGATCAACATCTCTGCTCTCTGCAAGGACAACAGAAGATCAAAAACTCCATTCGAAAACATGATCTGCAGGGCGTCGTTGTAGCGGCGTGCTCGCCGAATAATCACGGAAAAACCTTCAGAAAATGCCTAAGCGATACAGGCCTGAATCCCTATCTTCTCGAGCTCGCTAATGTTAGGGAACAGTGTTCATGGGTGACAAAGGACCAGAAGAGTGCGACACGAAAAGCACGCGACCTGGTCAACGCTTCTATCCAAAGATTGCAGCACGCAGAGCCGCTTTCAGAGTTCCTTGTTGGCGTAACAAACGCAGCACTCGTCATCGGAGGTGGGATAGCAGGCATCACAGCTGCATTATCATTAGCAGAAAACGGGATCAAGACCTACCTTGTCGAAAGGCAGCCATCCATAGGCGGAAACACAGTGCGTATTGGAAAAGTCTTTTCACCGCATAAGATGGTGGAAGAATGCGCTATGTGCTCGTTAAGTCCGCTTATGAACGATGTGTATGAGCACCCAAACATCACATTGCTAACGAACGCAGAGGTCACCAGCGTTATCGGCACCGCTGGCAGGTTTAGTGTTGATATAAAGATAAAACCACGCAGCGTTAACGAGCGATGTACAAGCTGTGGTGAGTGTGCCACAGTGTGTCCGATAGAGGTCGCCGACTGGTGGAATGCGAATACGCGAAACAGGAAGGCGATTTACAAGCCATTCCCACAAGCAGTCCCAGATAGATATGTCATCGATATTGAAAACTGTGTAAAATGTGGCAAGTGCTCAAAAGCGTGCAAATCAAAAGCTATCGAACTTGAGGCTGAGCCCTCCCTACAGAAGGTGAAAGTCGGTGCCATAGTGCTTGCTACTGGTCACGAAGAATTTGATCCCTCGCTTCGACCAGAACTTGGCTACGCCCGCCTTGACAACGTCATAACACAGCTCGAGCTGGCACGGATTATTGGCGTTAACGGTCCCACAAACGGTGAGCTATTGCGGCCCTCAGATGGGGCTAAGCCGTCTAAAATCATCATGATACAGTGTGTTGGCTCACGGGATGAGAAGCCGAATGGGTTGCACTACTGCTCGTCAGTCTGTTGTATGGTCGCACTAAAACATGCAAACTACATCAGCGACTATAGTCCTGGGACACAAATTAGCGTTCTTTACACTGATATTCGTACACCAGGCATTTACGAGAACTACTACAGGCATGTGCAAGACAAAGGAGTAAGATTTATCCGCGGACGAGCGAGCGAAGTCAAGCAAAAGGCGGGTAAACTGTACGTGAGCGTCGAAGACACTCTGCGTTCAAAATGCGTTGAACTTGACGCTGATCTTGTTGTACTCTCAACAGGCATGCTGCCCTCGAAGGGCACGGTCGAGCTTGCTCAAAAGCTCGGCATCGAACTGAGTGAAGAGCTTTTCGTCAAAGAAAAACATCCGAAACTGGAGGGAGCAAGCACAAGTATCAAAGGGATCTATGTGTGCGGAACGGCACAAGGGCCAAAAGACATTACTTACAGCGTGTTACAGGCGGACGCGGCATCGCTTGAAGCGCTTTCACTCATCGGGCAGGGAAGCTTGTCTATAGAACCGCTATCGGCCTTTGTGAAAGACAGCTGCAACGGTTGCGGAATCTGCGTCCGACATTGCAGAAACAACGCTATAAAGATTGTGGATAGAGCGGCTACGATTGATCCTATGCTCTGTACTGGAGGGGGGGCGTGCATTCACGCCTGTCCTACGGGCGCGCTAGATCTGCATAACAGCACCGAAGCGCAGCTTGAAGCGTCGATTCGTGGCATGCTTGCTGGAAAGGTAAATGGTGAAATAAGAAACATAGCGTTTTTAGACTCTAAGATAGGATACGCTGCGGCTGATAACATTGGAGCTTCAAAGCTTCAGTACCCCTCCTCGGTGCGCATTATCAGTGTTCCATCTGTGTTGCGGTTAGCCCCACGTCATATTGATTTAGCGTTTAAGCTAGGTGCTGACGGCGTGTTTATCGGTCAAGGATTTGAAGCAGAGAGCTGTGGCGAAAACTTTGAAAGCGTAGAATCCAAGCTCAATAATCTGAGTGCCAGCGTGGCACAACTTGGGATCGATCCTGCAAGACTCAAGATATACCGTGTGTATATCCCTCATTTTGTCGGATTGCACAAGCGGCTGATGCAGTTTGACAAAGGCATTAGACAGAACGATGAGCCTAGCGACGAGCTTGCCTTGCGGTCTGAAACCTGAAAGAGGAGGCTTCATTACCGGAGGATATGCCCCTGAGAACCATAGCTGAAATTAATAGGAAGATCACGGCAGGAGATGTTGTGGTATGTACCGCCTCTGAGTTTTGTGACATGGTGCGTGCCGATGAGGACGTCCGCGACGTTGATGTCATAACAAGTGGCACAAAGGGCATCATGAGTGGAACCTACGCAACGCTCTCCTTTAAGGCAACAGAGGCCAATGCCTTTGAAACTGCTCGAGCGGTCTGGCTCAACGGTGTTCCCGCCCTCGTTGGCCCTTGTCCAAACGAGCGGCTTGGATGGCTTGATTTGATGGTTTTTGGCACAGCCGTAAGCAGGAGCGACCAAAAATACGGAGGAGGACACCTTTTTAAGGACATTATCAAAAGAAAAAACATAGAGTTTGAAATAATAACAGACTCTGAGCAACGCTTAGAGGGGCAGATCACGCTCGATGACATGCAATTTGCTACTCTCTCGGCTACACGTAACGTTTTTAAGAACTACAGCGCCTTTGTCAATCCAAACGAGGGGTGTGTAAAGTCTATTTTCTCTGTCACCTGTTTAGAAGGTCCGTTCAAGGAAGCGAGCTTCTGTGGATGTGGAGAGATTAATCCACTTGAGAAAGATCCAGGATTTGAAACCATCGGCATAGGGACAAAAGCACTCTTTAATGGCGCGGTTGGCTACATCACTGGTGCAGGAACTCGCAGTTCGGTGCAAAGACCTAACCTCTCTGGCTACGCGCAGCTAAACGGCATGGATCCGCGCTACATTGGCGGGTTTAACACATCAGCAGGGCCTGACGTTCTCTGCTCGTGGGCAATCCCGATTCCAATTACAAATCAACGTGTGCTTGAGAATGCTAAAAGAACGGACGATGATATTCCGCTCCCTATAGTTGACGTTAACGGGCGTCGAACGATCGGGTATGCGCGGTACAGTGATGTCTGGAAAAGGAGACGTGCGGTTATAACATATAGAAAGGAAGCTTGCCTTACGTGCGAGCACTGTCACGTAGAGGACTGCTGTCCGACAGGTGCGTTTAAAACGTCAGGCGGCATTAACCAGTACGAATGCATGAGATGTGGTGCTTGCTTAGTCGTTTGCCCGTGTGGAGCTTTCGGAGGAGACTTAGGCAGCATCCCTTTGAATGACATGCAAATCCCCGTGACGCTTCGGCAGTCTGACAGGCATAACGCAGAGCGGCTTATGCGTGACCTCAAGGCCCGAATTGAAAGAGGCGAATTCCTCTTGAGTTCGCCGGTGGATAAAATTGCAGTTAAATGAATCACAATCTGTCCCTATACACTTGTACGACATATGTGCTGTTGGCTCGAGTCGCTGCCTACCTTCAAAGGACGTACATACACCATATTGCTCGTCTGAAAACGACCAGAAAACGTGGCACCGCCGTTGTATTGGTACAACAGAAACAATATATGGTGAAAACGTGTAATTAAAAGGGGGGCCATAGGGTAGCCTGGATATCCTTGGGGACTGGGGGTCCTCAGACCTGAGTTCAAATCTCAGTGGCCCCATTCCGTCTGAGATTCAAATAGTTCATT
>JAJRBK010000099.1 GCA_028679495.1 Methanobacteriota archaeon | reverse complement strand
TTCCAGCTTTGCGCTCTGAAGCTCTAAGTGCGCGGACAGTTCTTGTGTTTCTTTTAAGATTTCTCGCATACGCTCAACGTACACTTTAAACTCTTCGAGGTATATGGTCATCTTCGTTTCAAAAAGTGATTATATCCATAAAAAATAGAGTAACGCAATAATTCTGTGCCACTCCGGTCTGGTCTTTGATTCGATGGAGTTATTTTATCGCCTGGTTGTCGGAGTCTCCACCATTCTCGGCAGCTGCGATAAAGTCATTTAAAGCGTTCAGACTTAGCTATGTCTGTCAGAGCCTAACAGGCGAAAATTGGGGTAGACAATCGCTAGCGCTGCCCTATCTCTTGCTCTAATTCTTGTATCCGCTGCTCTGCAGAGACGGCCTCTGACCACGCGCTCTCAAACGAGGCAAGGAGGTATTCTGCATACGTGGGATCTTCACTCCAAAAGGCGATGAAATGGGTATCAAGCGTGAACTCGTCGACGCCGATGTTGATCGCACTGATGCTCTGCTGCTTGTCACCGACGAACATCAGGAGTTCATACGTGATGTCACTGTGGCGAACGTCCGCCCCGAAATCTAAACTCATCTGTACGTCTTCACTGTTCGCGTGCCATAACGGAACAATCCCTCTCGACACCCCGCCCCGTTGGCTGAAGGCTCTGGCCTTTTCAATGAACCCATAGCGTGTCGAGAGGAGCATGAGAGAGGGAGGGATGAGCCAGATAACCTCCTCCCGTGCCGATTCGAGTATCTGTGAAGCGACCGCAAGTGCGTCTCGCATACCATTGACGACTATTCCAGATGTCATGATGATAATGCGCCTATCAAGCGCTTAAATCCGTGCGTGACAAAAGGATTAACAGATGCTTAATACAGAACAGGCGTCACTGGCGCCGGAGCCTTGCACCAACGATTAGAGCCTATGGGGCTTTGCTTTAACAGTCTTTGTTCCATTTTTAGTATTTAATGTTTGCGAAATCTTTATTATCAACTTTGTAATATTTCAGCAGTCCTGCTATACTGCACCGATACGTAAACTCGGTGCTGGCGGTGCTCGTCCGCGATTTTGTAACATTCGTACGTCAAGTCTTTTTTATGCATTAAATCGAAATAGCATTGCGTCACAGGCACATACGGGAAGCCTACACCAGGCTCCAGCTGTTGCATTAAGCAAGCATATTCTAAACGCATACGCGCGATGTCGTCTCTCAAGCTTTTCGTATATCAAAGCCTCACGTTTACTATACGCATGCGTTTGTGCCCGTCAATCGCGCGTATTTGGCGTACCGTCTCCTCACCCCACGCCGGGTCGCAGGTAATACCTCTGAAAAAGGAGAACTCGTCGACAACTGAAATGCGGTCATCCCATCGCGTGAGGTCGTTTGCGTCTTCAAGCGCCCACTTCATCGCAACGCTTGTCATTCCAACGCGCTGCAATGATCTGTTGATTAAAGATACCTCTGCCAGTGAATAAGCAGTGAAAACCATCTGAACCCCTGGAAGGCTGTCGGCTAGCGAGGAAAAGAACGTTTTGAGATCGCCCTCGCTAAAATAGCCCAAAACAGCCCCCGCTATCACGAACACACCTTCTTCGATATTAACAAGATCATCACACCAACTCATGTCCAACAGTGACTTTGCGATAGAATGGACTCTGACCATTTCAGGAAGCACCTGTGTTCGTATTGCAACGACATCAGGGAGGTCAAGGTCATACCACTCGAGTAGTCCGTTGTCGTTGCGGTAGAACGACGTGTCGAGACCCGCACCCAGATCAACAACCGAAGCGCGTGGATGCTCAGCTAAATACTTCTTTAGTACGGCGTCACATTGTCTCGCACGCGCTATGCTCGCCAAAAGGATCACTGGATCGAGTCGCGCGTCAATTACTGAGAAGTCGTAGTCGATCGTTTTAACAAGCTCAACCGCTTTTGGGTCATAAAACAATGATGGATACTTTATGCTTGCATGTGCTCGGCACCATAGTGGAATAAACAACGTCTCCTCTACTGCACTAAGCTTGACCGACATGATGTACGCAGTGAGACGCCGTGCAGCATAAAACTGCCGAGGGATAAAGATAGGATGCAGGTAGCTTCTTTCATCGGAGTCTCCACTAGGCTCTAGCGATAGCCGATAAAAATGAAGAAGCTGTCTTTGTCAGCTTAACTCTGTAGTATTCATTATTGTGATAAACGAGATGATAGCGACAAATATCATGGTGAAAATGGTGATTAGCGCCATTGACTGCGTAATGTCGTTTTTGATGGAAAGAGGGATCAGTATGGTTCTTAACCCGATAATCCCATACATCACAGCTGCTTCGATCCAGCACGGCTTGCCGGTAAGTATTCTTACTTTTCGAGGGTTAATGCGGTCGTATTTGGAGAGGAACAGAGCGAAGAGCTTGCTCTAAGAAAAAAAGGAGGAGACACCGGTCTGGGTGTCTGCAACGATTGATTTTCTTCTACGATGCACACGACATAGTATCCACTGCACTGGCACGGATGTTATTTTACCACCTCGACGCTGAAGTCCTGTTGAGCTGCTACCTTTCGCAACAACAAATCTTGCATTGTCCCCTCGCCTGGCGCAGCGATCCTCTTGCCTCCAAGATCAGACAGCGTATGAACATCTCCATCTGGGCTTACGATCAGCGCTGACCCTTCGTCATTAGCAGCCGCTATAATCGTGGTTCGTATGCCATCGTTGATGCCTTTAAGCAACACAGGTGCGATGCCGCAGTAGCCCATGTCAATGTCGCCGCTCTCGAAGCCCTCGAC
>JAJRBK010000098.1 GCA_028679495.1 Methanobacteriota archaeon | reverse complement strand
TCTGCTCGCTTTGGCATGTTGTTCGTTCGATGGGATTTCGTTCAGCTTTCACATCTTTCGCTTCGCTGCTTCTGTTATGTGGTCGAAAAAGGGCTTTTCAAGGTCATGCGGACCAGGGGATTGTTCGGGATGGTATTGCACGCTCATTATCCCTAGGTGCTCATTCTCCATCGCTTCAACGGTACCATCGTTTGCATTGACCTGCGTAATCGCTGTGCCCTCGTGCTCACAGTATCGAACGGCGTACCCGTGGTTTTGTGCAGTGATATAGACCACGTTCTTCCGCAGGTCCATCACAGGCTGGTTTGCACCTCGATGCCCAAACTTGAGCTTGTATGTCTCACCGCCGAGCGCAAGGGCGATGAGCTGGTGCCCAAGACAGATTCCGAAGATAGGCAGTTGTCCTACAAGTTCTCGTACTACCGTAATACCATTTGCTGCTTGTATAGGATCGCCGGGTCCGTTTGACAATAGGAGTGCATCGGGCTCCAGGTTCATAATTTCTTGAGCAGACGTATCTGCCGGCACCACTACAATATCGACGTTGCGGCGCTCGAGGTTTCTAAGGGTGTTACGCTTGACACCAAAATCCATCACGACGAATCGTTTTCCCGCTCCAAGGATACGGTAGGGTTCCGCACATGTGACTTCTGAAACGAGATCAAGGCTGCCTATATGCGGTGAACGACGCGCAAGGTCAACAGCTTTTTCCATGCCCTCTGTGTCGCCTATGTTAGCATGGAGAAGGCTCGCCCTCATGGCGCCGTGGTCACGGATCATGATAGTGATCATCCGTGTATCAACGTCATAGATACCAGGGACTCCTTGGTCTTTGAGAAACTCACCTAACAACCCCTGTTTTGCGGGATATTCACAGAGCTCTCTGATGACAAATCCTTCGGCTTGTATACCTGCTGATTGACATCGTTCGTGGTCTACCCCATAATTGCCGACCAGGGGATAGGTAAAAAGCAAGATCTGACCGTTGTACGATGCATCAGTTAAGGCCTCTACATATCCCGTAAAAGGCGTAGCAAATACAAGCTCGCCGAAGGCAGATTTCTCAGCTCCAAATCCCTCCCCAACAAGGGCAACCCCATTTTCGAATCCGAGAAACGCTTTCATGGTTTACTTCAAACAGTATGAAATAGAACGCTGTTCGGTCAGTAGACAGCGTCCTCCTTCTTTGATGCTAATTACAAGTATCAGGTAAATACGTTACGTTACTAGCTGGGCTTGCGCAGCGCGCACAATCGTAAGACCCCTTGCGCCAATGATGTGACCCCTCGCTGATATTGTCAGAAACAACTTTGTTCTTTGTTATATCGGCGTAGCTGCCTAGGTGTAAATCACCCTGTTGCATAGATTCAGTGGATGACGACAATGAAATCGAAGGTTGCCTTACGGCTCGCTTATTTGGGAACCGCATATAAGGGCTTTCAAGTTCAACCCAGTTGCTCGACTGTACAAGCAGCCGTGATGCGTGCTTTGCACGAGACAGGCGTGTTGCGCCCCAGGATAGCACTCACTTTTCAGCCCCGGTCTCCTGCTCGTGGGGCCTAGGACGGCTCGACCTCTTTGCGATAGGCGCAGGCGGCAATCTCTGGCATAAGTGGTTCCAAGGGACGAAGTCCCAAGGGACGTGGTCTAACCGAGAAGGCCTCGGCACTCCGCCGGGAGGAGCAGTGTATTATAAAGTGGCACCGGCCGTCTGCTCATGGGGCGCTGGACGGATCGACGTCTTTGTCTTTCACTGGGACAACAATGCTTGCATCGATGGTTCGACGACGGGTGTTCCACCAACTGGGGAAATATGATGCAAATCCCGCCTCTTCCAGCAGGTACAGGTCTTTATCATTCCTCTCACCCAGCTGCTCGTGAGGCAAGAAACCTCATCGACGTCTTCTTCGTCGACATGAACGGTCACCCCCAACAGAAGTGGTTTGACAACGGCTGGAAGCCCCTCTATCAAGCCGGTGGGGATCGGCTCATAGGCGCCTCACCGAGCGCAGTAGCGTGGACGGAGCTGTGGACGATCGGCACCATGAAGCGGCTTAACTTCTTCGGCCGGGGCACGGACTTTGAGCTTCTGTATAAGTACTTCCAGTACTCGTATGGGTGGTCACCGTGGAACAACCTCGGTTATATCCTGAGCTCTCGTTGAAATGATATCGAAGGGACTGCTCGCGCTCCCTTTTCTTCTTTTCTCCTTTTGTCCACCATCGTAAAAGTATGTTTGCAGTACGTTAGATCTTCTGCAGTAGTTACTTAGTGGGAAATTTAAATGGCATTAAGACCTGTGAAAGACTGCCGCCTTTCAGCTCAGCCACGTATCAAAGGACGGGCAAATATCGGTCAAGCTCGTATTGCGTGACTTGCAGCCGGTAATCATCCCACTCTTTCTTTTTAAGCTCAATGAAGCGATCAAACACGTGATGACCAAGCGCTCGTCGTATAATTTCAGAAGTCTCAGTTTCTTTGACTGCTAGGCCTAAGTTTTCGGGAAGCGATCCGATTCCGTGATCATCGAGTTCTTGCTGGGTCATCTTAAAGATGTTCTTCTCGACTGGATCGGGAAGCTCATAGCTTTTCTCTATGCCCTCTAACCCACATGCAAGCATGACAGCGAATGCAAGATATGGATTGCAAGCAGGGTCTGGACTCCGTAGTTCTGCCCGTGTCGCAAGTTCGTTCCCCGGCTTGTACATTGGCACGCGGATGAGCGCTGATCGATTTCTTCGAGCCCACGAAATATAAACGGGTGCTTCGTAACCAGGGACTAATCGCTTGTATGAATTGACCCATTGACTGGTCACCACGCAAAGTTCCTTCGCATGCGTTAGTTGTCCAGCAATGAATCCTTTCGCCACATCGGAAAGGTTGTATGCATCGTTTGCGTCAAAAAACGCGTTCTGTGCGCCTTTGAATAACGATTGATGTGTGTGCATGCCACTGCCGTTTTCTCCTATAATGGGCTTGGGCATAAAGGTGGCATAAAAGCCAGAGCGCAGGGCAATCTCTTTTACAACGAGCCGATACGTCATGACGTTATCCGACATGGTTAAAGCGTCCGTGTAACGGAGATCGATTTCGTGCTGGCTTGGAGCTACTTCATGGTGGCTGTACTCCACACGAATGCCCATATCTTGTAGAGCGAAGATTGTGTCTCTTCGAAGATCGGTTGCCTGATCAAGTGGAGTGAGGTCAAAGTATCCGCCCGTATCTATGATATCAGAAGACCGGTTATTTGCGAAGTAGAAGTACTCAAGCTCAGGCCCAATATTAAACGTGAAGCCTTTCTTTTCTGCTCGCTCGAGGTTCCGCTTGAGAACGTAACGGGGGTCCCCGTCGTACGGACGTCCTGATGGCTCGAGTATGTCGCATATAATTCGCGCTACGCCTTTCTCTTTAGGTCTCCACGGCAATACTGCAAATGTGCTTGGGTCCGGTTTTGCAATCATATCGGATTCCTCAATCGTCTGATACCCTTCGATTGAGGATCCGTCAAAACCCATACCTTCGTTTAGAGCTCCTTCGAGCTCTTCACTCGTAATAGCAAAATTCTTGAGAGAGCCAAGGATGTCTGTAAACCACAGTCGAATAAATTTGATGCCTTGTTCTTCGACCTGATGCAATACGTACTCTTTATCCTTTGTTTCTACCATGTCAGATCCCCTGTTAGCTTTCGCTTAGTAGGAAATTCAATTCCGCTTAGAGACTAATCGGATATAAAGATTCCTAAGGTGGATGCTGAGCGAAAAGCGGGCTGACTCCCGTGCAATGCCCTACAAGTAGTCGAACAGCGCGCGCTTGCATCCACATTATTGGTCAGCGCACGTATCTTCACGCACAAACCACACATCATCCCATCACCTTTTATACACGTCATTACGTGCTCCGGCAGCGGATACTTATTCGTGTATTTAACGCGCGTCGTCTCCACGCTCGCTCGTGCGAATCCTGACCACGCCCTCTACCGGTGTAATGAAGATTTTTCCGTCCCCGATCTTCCCGGTGCGTGCGCTGTGCGCTATAGTGTCAACAACTTTCTCAACGTCATTATCGGCTACGATCATCATCAGCTCAATTTTGGGCAACAGGTCGATCTGGTACTCGCGCCCTCGGTAAATCTCCGTAATTCCTTTTTGTCTTCCGCGTCCTTTCACTTCTGTCACTGTCAAGCCTGGACAGCCTATATCGTCTAATGCGTCTTTTACGACATTAAGCTTGTTTGGCCTAATTATTGCCACTATTTTTTTCATTTTTCTCTCTCCTCCTAAACACCGTCAGCTCTGATTAAACGTGGTAGGCAGCTTCGTCATGTATCGCTTGGTCGAGTCCTTGAATTTCGTCATCAGCCGTGACACGAAGCCCGATCGTCGCGTCTATCACTTTGCCAATGATGAGTGTCGCTATAAACGAATAGGCAAACGTTGCCCCTACGGCAAGAACTTGGATGCCAAGCTGTGCTGGATTACCATATACAAGCCCTGTTGCAGCCGCATTTATGAAGGGGCTTGCAAATATGCCAGTTGCCAAAGCTCCCCAGATCCCTGAGAGACCATGAATGCCGAACACGTCAAGGGCATCATCGTAGCCGAGTCGTGGCTTGATATAAGAAATTGCCGCGTAGGATACAAATGAGGTGAAAACTCCGATTATGATGGCGCTTGGGACGTTTACGAAACCAGCTGCCGGCGTAATGGCAACTAATCCAGCAATGATGCCTGAAGCGGCCCCTAACATCGTTGCTTTGCCAAATCGAAGGTATTCAATGAGCATCCAAGAGAGCATAGCTGATGCCGCAGATATGTTCGTGACTATAAATGCAGAGGTAGCGAGCTGCCCTGCGGTAAGCGCCGACCCAGCGTTAAAGCCGAACCATCCAAACCATAGCAACCCAGCTCCAATTATGGTATAACCAAGTTGATGGGGGAGTAAGCTTCTGTCCCGGCGACCCTTGAGTAACAGCACGAGAGCGAGAGCTGCAACGCCGCTGTTAATGTGAACGACAGTTCCACCGGCAAAATCAAGAGCGCCTAGCTGGGAAAGCCAGCCGCCGCCCCAGACCCAGTGGGCGACGGGGAGATAGACGAAGGTTAGCCACAGTGGTATAAACAACATCCAGGCACCAAACTTAAGGCGTCCAATAAGCGCTCCCGATATAAGAGCGACGGTGATAGCAGCAAACGTCAACTGATACATCGCAAAGACGCTCGTTGGGATGGAACCGTAGAGTGCTTGTGATTCGAGTACGTTGTAAAAGAATACGTCACTTGGCACGCCGATGACACCGTGGAAATCAGCTCCAAATACCAAAGGATAGCCATAAATAAACCATATAATACTTGCAACGGCATAAGCAGAAAACGACAAGAACAATGTGTTTAAGACGTTTTCTCTCTTTACTAGGCCAGCATAGAAGAGGGCTAACCCAGGCACGGTCATCAACATCACAAGGGCTGTTGATATAAGCATCCAAGCGGTATCACCAGAATTTAGAGCGGCATCAACCATAGAGTCCTCCCAGAGTTACACGGCATATTATGATGGTAATGTACATAAGAAGGAAGTAGGAAACCTACTTCCGTTTCTGTGTTAACTGGATTTATATAAAAAGATTTTGATTAACGGTCGCTCTAGCTCAAATGAGAGACCCCAGCGTCAGACTCCCGCGCCACTCTTAATACTAAAGCTGAGTCATTACGTTACTGGCTCAACGGATCAATTTTGCGACGCAGTTAACAAGTGTTTAATGTTCTGACTAACAAACGCTGTGCGCTCAACCGAAAGATGTTCGTCTGCTTGTGCATGATGCTGTCGGTTGAACGCATAATCAAAAACAATGTTATTCAAGTCCTCTTCCACAAGCTCTTTGAAGCGTGCTAGCTCTTCACGTTCGTAATACAACGCGGGCGTTAAAGAAACGTCGACGGCTGGAAAAAGCGTTTCGCTTTCCATCGTAAAATTAAGATCGTCGACCTCGTACCCGTGTTCCAAACACAGGAGCTTCGAGTAGCTCCTAAGCTCGTCCTGCATATCTACAAGCACAGCTCGAAAAAGCTGCTGTAGTGTTTCAAGTTTCATTAGGTTGCCTCGGTCTAAGTTTAATCAGTATTTAGACATACCCTTCAACATATACATAATTCTAAGCCCAGAGTAGTGCAGAAAAAGGGCCGAAAAATACAGGATATCGCGGGCTGTGACAAGCCTAGTCATCAAATAACAGGCCGTTAGCGCGCGATTCTCGCTGATGAGATAAACTGGAGCTGCTTATTGACTTCTGCCAAATCCGTTAGGCGGTGCGGCAGCTTCCTGCGCTAGCTCCGTAAGCTTTTCTAAAATTAAGATAAACCCGTCACGCATTGCGTCTTGCAATCCCTGATCTATGCCCGCTTTATTAAATTTGTATGTTACAAATCGCTGCCAGTCTTGCTCTAATAGCAGCTCATCAGCCGATATCGAGGGCGCAGCAACGATGCTCTCATAGAGCTTTGACTCTTCCACGTATCTCTCAAGTCTTAAAAACTCATCAACTAGTTGGTTGATGTCAATTTCAGGATTCATTAACAATCCTTGGTACACTTCGTATATAATCTTCTCCAACGGAATACGAACAGTACTCGTTACTTTTCCTGTCACCAAGCGTTTGAGCGGCATCTATTGTAAAGTCGAAAAGGCTGGCTTTTTCGTGCCATTTGTCCGTGTGTCTGCAGACCACATGCTTCCATTTTTGCACAAAAGAAAAGCTTTAAATAAGATCTGCCATCCTTTTACAAGAAATGAACTGCCAAGCATCGACCTTTGAGACCGAGCTCTTTGGACTTGAATCCGAAGACAATTTCGAGAGTTTTTTGGATTTAATAGACCTTAAGAATCCACATTTCTCTCGCTACGTTAACGAGACGAAACTCGAATAGCCTAGACCGAGGCTAGAGGTCTCGTTGGCTGCACGCGTATAGCTGTTATGCTTTAAGCGTCACTGCATCGACAGCGCGGGTTTGGAGCAAGATTACACTTCACGTAAAGCGTTGTCAAGTTTATATGGACTCAAAAGTGCTCCCAGAGTCAAACGATAAGATCTTCGGCGACCGGGATGCCGGTGGCAGTGATTAGCAGAAACGAAGTTGCTGTGCTGCTCTTGTAGCTTGCATCCCCGTAGAAATTCACCTGTAGTTGATGCGTTCTGGTACCTAAGTTCTCGATATATTCGCTCGTTAGGTTCAGCATAGTCGCGCCGTTTCTTGATTGACTTTTCCCCAGCGACTTGCCGTCGAGAAACCATTCAATGATCTTGCCATCAAGAGGCCGGCCGTTACCGTCGCTTACAGTCGCACGTATCGATGCTGGTTCCCCGAGCGCCGTTGATGTTATACCTATGGAAACCTGTGAATCTTGCAGGCCTGACTTCTGGTCGCTATTTGTCGTCTGGTCAGGCGCTGCACTCAGACACCCTGCGACCGAGCAGCAGCACAGCAATGAGAAACAAAGCGCAAGGCTAATCAGTTTCATCTCTATCGATACCTCAAGCACGCACAAGATAACTCTGTTGCGTGGTCTTAGCTCATTTTAATATATACATCTTTCACCAGCTTAGCGATTAGGTCATCCGCCAAAATGCGACGGTGAATTAGCTCGTTGTAGCCTCTGGAACTGATTCGCCACCTCGCTCTCGAGCACAACGCACGTAATTTCTCGGTCATTTGGCAAACCAACAACTATGCTATTCCCTTCGCCCACTCTCACGATCTCTAAGATACCTGTCTCTATAGACAAGCGAGACCAACCGGCAACATACTTGTCAAAATGAGCAAGATTATGAATATTTACGAGCAACTCCGGAATGTGTACCGAGCCATGCTTGGCAAGGTTTTCTGCCTCCTCACGTTCACTTTGACTTGTAGGCCCGATATCGATTATATCAGTCGGTATGTTATGTTTAATCATCGAAGCGACGACTAAAAGCTTCGTGAGATATCTCCTGCTTTCAGAAAGCCTTTTTTGTCTTGTGATAGTCATAAACAGCGCACAGTGGAATACGATTGCTATAGGCTATGAAGTTGAGGTTATTACACGTTCGTCAGTCTTTACCTTGTCGCTTTAGAAACGAATAAGTACGTCGTTGATGCTGAGATATTCTAATTGAAACTATGGAGCGTTGCCATGCGCGAAATTTCGTATTATGAATATGCCCATCCGCTCGATTATAAGAAAATCATTGATGTCAAAAAGGCAGCGACGCTAAACAAGTCACTGCATGAGGGCATGGGATCGCTCAAACATATTCCTGCGAGTCTTGACATGCTTAACTTTCTTCCTGCACAATTGTACACCTTCCCACTAACAGCCGAAGAGGTGGTAAACACCAGAACAGTGCTTGGAGATCGCACAAAAAGTCCTATAGAACTTGAGACGCCCATTATGATATCCGCTATGAGTTTTGGGGCTTTAAACAAGGAACAAAAAATTGCGCTTGCAAAAGCGTCGACGATGGCTGGTACTATATCAAATACCGGAGAAGGCGGTATGCTCGATGAGGAGCGAGAAGCGGCCAAGTATCTAACCCTTCAATATTCAACAGGCCGATTTGGCATCTGGGAAGAGCGATTAAAGCAGGCAGATTCAATTGAGTTTCGCGTGAGCCAGTCAGCGTACCCAGCCACCGGGAGTCTCGTGCCTGCCAGCAAGGTGACTGAGTCTATCGCAAAAGCGCGAGGCATTCCGCCCGGTACTGACGCACGCAGTCCCGCGCGGCACATGGATATCAACAGCGCTGATGACCTTAAGCAAAAGATCGAGTGGCTGAGGGAGATAACTGAAGGAAAACCAATTGGGATCAAATTTACAGGTGGTCACGTTGAAAAGGACCTTGATATCATCATTTTCGCCGAGCCAGATTATATCGTCACCGATGGGTTTGGCGGCGGGAGCGGCGCTCCTCCCAATTATATTAAAGATAATGCTGGACTTCCACTCATTAATTTCTTGCCTCGGGCGCACAAGTATCTCACCGAAGTGGGGTTCAGAGACAAGGTAACCCTTATAGCAGGAGGTCGGCTACGAAATTCTGGCGACTTCGCTAAATGCCTTGCGCTCGGAGCAGACGCCGTGTACATAGCGACAGCCGCTCTATGGTCTATGTCCTGCGAGTATTATCGCATGTGTGAGACTAATCAATGCCCGACAGGAACAACGACGCAAGATCCAAGCCTTATCCAAAGATTTGACGTTAACCGGGGCGCAATGAAGCTTGCTCATTTTATAACCGTCTCCACAGCTGAGATTGCCGGCATTGCACGCGCTGTAGGCAAGAGCAATGTTCACGACCTCGATCAGCAAGACCTTGCAGCGCTGACTCGCGAAGCAAGCGAGTTATCTGGCGTAAAGTACCCTAGGTTACTTTAGAGCTCCGATAACCCGACGCCGCGAACATAACAACATGGCTATCGCTCGTGGGCGCTCGCGTACGGCATAGCAACACGCAGCCCTCACGAAGTTCACTTCAAGCTTTCCTGCAAAGAGCCAATTTCTGGTTTTTTTGCGTGTAATCTTTAAGTATACAAAGCTTTTTGAAGAAAACGAGCGTGCACGGTATTTTTCGATTCAAAATGGTCAATTTAACCGTTTTGGCGTGCTCTATCCGCTCACTGGGAGTTCACGTTATGACGACTGATAATGCTATTGTGACCTCTAATGAAAGTGCAAAGAGCGAGCCGGAGCGCTTGGTAGCCGATATGATAGTCGAGCAGCTCAAAGAATGGGGCGTAAAGCAAGTCTATGGAATTCCGGGTGAAACCTCACTCCAAATCGTCGACGCGATTCGAAGAAGCGACACTATACGTTTCATACTTGTGCGGCACGAGGAAGTTGCGGCTTTTATGGCGTCTGCTTATGCCAAGCTGACGGGTCAGATGGGGGTGTGTCTCACGATCGCAGGCCCTGGAGCGACAAACCTCGTAACGGGGCTGTATGATGCGAAGATGGATCACGCACCGGTCTTGGCCCTCACAGGGCAGGTGGGCCTGCAATTCCTCGGTTTAGGATCGTTTCAGGAGATCGACCAACACGCTTTGTTTGAAGCAGTCGCTGATTTCAACCAAGTGATCGACTCACCTGAACAAGTGACAGAGCTTCTCACTATAGCGATGAAACATGCTATAGTGGAACAGGGAGTTGCTCATTTAGGCGTGCCTGCGAACGTCCAAGCGCTCCCTATCCCGGCGAACATGCGAACTAAAACAAGAGAGGGCCGACTTCCGGATCTGCACTTCTTGCCACGTCCTGAGCTCATCAATACTGCCGCGGATGTAATAAACGCAGCAAAAAAGCCTGTGATAATTGTAGGCTATGGAGCACGGGATCAAAGAAACGCTATCTTAAGAATTGCAGAAAAGCTCGGTGCACCCATAGCCACGACCTACAAAGCGAAAGGCATCATACCTGAAGATCACCGGTTAGCTTTAGGAGTAATGGGTAGTATTGGCACCGATCCAGCAAAAAGAGTCGTTTATGGCGCCGATTTGCTTATGGTAATAGGCAGTTCATATTCAGACCTCACTTCGATCCCTTCGTTCATAAAGCAAGTGCAAATAGATCGGGATCCTATGACCATCGGGCGTAAGTTCCCGATTCACGTGGGATTGCTCGCTGACATTGGAACGTTGTTGCCCGTGCTCGATGACAGGCTCGTGGAAAAACAGAACGACGTGTACTTGGCTCAGGTTTCAGATATTAAGGCACAATGGGAACAGAAGAAGCAGGACGAAATATCATCCGGTAAGCCGCCAGTCAGAGGACCGCAAGTGATGAACGTTTTACAGCAGGTGGTTGACTCTGATGCGATCATTGCTAACGACGTCGGCGATAATACGCTTTGGTTTGCACGTAACTTTGTTGCAACGGATCAGCGCATCCTCATCTCAGGGTACGTGGCATCAATGGGATTCGGATTACCTGCGGCGTTGGCTGCACAGCTAACATATCCAGACAAACAGGTCGTGTGCACGACAGGTGATGGCGGTTTCACGATGGTTATGGGAGACTTTGTAACTGCGGTTGCTAACGACCTGCCCATAACTGTCATTTTGCTTGATAATGCTAAACTCGCAATGATCGAGACGGAGCAAGATGAAGCGGGCGTCCCTCACTTTGCCACCAATCTACAAAAAATTGACTTTGCAGAATACGCAAACTCGTGTGGTGGAGAAGGCTTCAAAGTCGAAAAACCAGGAGAACTGAAAAGTTCGATGCAAAAAGCACTTGCCTCAGAAAAAGCAACGCTTGTTGATATTGCCACAGATCCGAGACGACGGTGGTCATAAAGGGCAAAGTTCATATTGGATTCATCCACGCTTCGCATACTCTAAGCGTGATGGTGCGGACGGTGAAGGAGAGCTGACCTACTTAACGTTAAAACCAGAAAAAGGAACGTAGTCATCCAACCACCTCATTTCCACGTTACGCACGACTGCGAACCGGGGTCCTTGACGCAGTTTTTCCAGCAACTCTTCAATTTTCGTCTCCGAGCCAGAAGCTACGACTTTTACGCGACCATCTGGCAGGTTTTGAGCAAAGCCCGTAATACCTAACTGATCTGCATACCTTCTTACATACATGCGATAGCCAACGGCTTGCACGTACCCAGTAATAAACATGCACGCAGTTCTTTCCATACGACCACTTAGAAGGGGCAGTTTTAATTAATCCTTCGTATAATTCCTGTAATACTGGCCAGCAAATATATGTCACGAGCGATCATTCTCCTATCTGCAGGGATGGATTCCGTTGTCTCATTTAAGCTTGCGTACGGTGATTACGACGAGATTAGATGTGTTACCTTTGCATACGGACAACGAGCGCAAAGCAAGGAACTGGCGTACGCGTCTAAAATTTGTGCAATGTACCACGTTCCTCACGACGTTGTTGACCTGCCGTGGTACGCAGGCTTTAAAGGAGCACTGACAGGCAGTGGTGAACTGCCAGAACTCGATAGCGCGGTGCTAGAGCATTTTGAAACAGTCAAAGAGACAGCAAGGGTTGTCTGGGTCCCTGCCCGAAACGCAGTTTTCCTGTCAATTGCGGCTGCTTTTTGTGATCACTTCAACTTCGATTCCATTGTAGTGGGATTCAACAAGGAGGAAGCAGCAACCTTTCCCGATAATTCGTCGCACTTTATCGCTCGCTTTAACGATGCTCTCAAGTACGCAGTGCTAGGGGACGTCCAGGTGCACGCGCCCCTTATACGATTTGACAAAAGTGAAATCGCCCTGCTTGGATTACAAATTGATGCGCCACTTGAGTGGTCATGGTCGTGTTATACCGCTGAGAGTACCCCTTGCAGTGTATGTGAATCGTGTGTTCGACGAAGTCGTGCCTTCGAAGCCATTAAGAAACAGGATCCTCTATTCGATCGTTTAAAACGTGTAGCTCACGAGAGTTCATACGAATAACAAAACAACGTGAGATCAGACTGTTTAGGTGTTTGCCTCAGGTTACAGAGGAAGCCTGCGTCTGGCACTGCTGTTGTTGTTCAGTTTATGAGATGCCTGCAAATGTGCACTTTAGTAAGCCTTTTCACTTGAAGCACGATTCACTGCACAGACTTCGGGCCGATCGACCAAGAAATCTGCGTTTCCTGAAGCTGTCGCTTACTGATAGCAGCCGCAATACCTTGGTTTAGGATCCCTCATACGCTGATGCCGTGCGAATGAGCTTCTGCACCTTTTTGAGCCGGAGCGAACACAATCTAAACAGGATCCGATCTGCAATACTGAAATGCAGATTGCCTCCTGCAGCATGTGGGTGCCCTCCGCCTCCGAATAGCTCTGCGACGCGGTTGCTGATTGGACCGGTTGATCTTATGGAAAAAACACCATTTGTGTGGAGCACGATCTCGATCGTCGAGTCATATTTCCTGCGCAACGAAGCGGCGACATCGCTCGCGTAATGGTTGCTCACAGTGACTGCAGTGTGATCTATCGTACGTGAGCGCTGTATTGCGCGCTCAATGACATTATTTTTCTTTTTTGTTTGCCTTTCATATTCGCGTTCGATGTCCCGATCCGAAAAAATTCCCTGTGATAGGTCCATTGCAACTCGCTGTCGCCATACGTTGTCATGCACTACAGTAGAAAGCATTTCAGAGCGCGGGTCTCTGTTTATCCAAAAATCTCTGTCCCTTCCAACAGCAGCTAGTTCACGTGCAACTGGGTCGTTTGGCAGCATATCTTGGTATACGATCTCGCACGCGCAAAACTGTGGATCGACGCGCAAGTAATCGACGACTTGTTTAGCACGCCCGAGCGTTTGCTCGTCCCATACGTGATGGTCACGCCACTCAACGTGCCATCCCTTCGAGCTCAGTTTCGTCAGCGCATCGACTGCGCTTGGATGTCCTCCCAGATCCGAGAGATAGAGCTCTAGCGAGCGTCCACGAGATGCCGCAAGGTGATCAATATATACTCTATAGTCCTGGACTGAAGAGTAAATCGATAGGATTTCGCCGTGCTTCCTTCTCATTATTGCGTCACTGCACACGGCATCTAAATCTGTGTGCGTAAGGTGCACGACTCTCCCTTTAAATCGGCTGATTGCTTTAGACGTGTACGCTTGGTGGTTGATTAGCATAAGAGTCGAGGGGTGCTTGGAGACGTCTTTTCTGATGGTTCAAACGGTTAGCGGCTGGGAAATATTGGGTGTCTCACGCACCGATCCCTTATTAAAGGCTTTGCGAGATGTCGTCGTGCTGAAGGAACGACCTCATACGTCCCGAGCTCGATTTCCCTAGTTATGGGGATGTCTTGTGTGTCTGAATGTCGCTTAATCGTCTTGCACCTTACACATTTGAATCCTTTGCCTTTACCGCGTGATTTCATGCGCTTATTACAGCACATGGGATTTATGCCTTTGAATTGATCCTGTAGCTCAACTACGCGAAGCTTCTCCAGATGCAAGCAGTCTTTGATGAAGCTGCCCTGAACCACTACACGATCGCCTTCACATAACTTCCGCACTGCCGCCCTGAATTGCTTAGTTGGTTCAAATGCAACGCAGCGGAGCGTCCGTTGTTGTTCACCGATTTGGAAAAATATGTGTCCACCCTCAATTGCCCAAGGAGCTGTGGTGATGGTTCCTGTGAGAGCGTAAGAACATCCCTCAGTTAAAGCATCTATCTGTTCGTGTTGAACATGTTTGTCCGTGCCCTGATTCGTCACGTATAAGACCATGTACTCGTATGGCTCTGAGATGATTTTGCTGTGTGCCGCGAACACGTGATACGGGTCATCCCCTCGAATGCCGTAGAGTACTGGGTCTTGGGAGCGCGGTGAAAAGACAATGGCGCTATTTTTGTGATCGATTGTGTCCCATGTGTAGGGGTATGTCACCTTATCTGCGCGGTATATCGATTCCCTATTAATATAGCGCTGTTTTTTGTGGTTTTGCGCATAACGGTAGGTGATGAGCTCGTATGTATGGTCCTCCTTTCCAAGGGTGGCCCCTGCAGCGGCAAGCGCTCCTATCAAGCCTCTTCCTTTTTTGTACGCCAAAAAATCCACGTTATTACGCTCGATCAGTTTAACCGCATAGCTGATATCAAGCTCCCGACGTATGGCTTCGTGTGAAAAGTGTTGTATGTCCAGAGGCGGCGTATCACGGTCGATAAAGACCGCGCCTGGATGCGTGTTCTCGTCGTGCAAGCACGCCATATCTTCGATATGTGCCTGCACAATGTCTTTAACGCCGCAAGAGCTTTGAGTGGTGATACCAACAGCGGCATTTCCTCGGGTCTTAAACCGAATCGTCGGATTCAAGCGAACTAAGTGGAGACGGACGTTCTCACGTAATTGTCGCTCAAGCGCCGTCTTTAGCACCGCCCCGAGATACGTCGTACACATGCCGTGCTGCGAATCGGTGTCGTCAATTCCAATGAGCATTCTTCGTAGGCGTTCATTTTATGTATAAAAGTATATAAGTACTTTTTAGACATAGTAAATGCGAGGAAGCTGCCTCTAACATCTGCGTAATGGGAAGTTCGACAATACAACGGGGAGAGAATGCATCAGGGACTGTTGGTGGACCACGCAAAGCAGGTGCTTCATAGAGCGGGCTTTGTCACATCAAAACGGTGTGACGTTCGTTCACGGTGTTTTGATATTGCAGCTAGAAATGGGACAGTCCTCCTCTTTATAAAGATGCTGTCAAATATCGATGGCTTAAGCGAGGAGACAGCACTTGAGTTGAAACGCCTGGCCGAATATTTTTATGGCTCGCCCTTATTGATCGGCGAGAAGGCGCGAAACCGCGCCTTAGAAGAAGGCGCTGTGTACGTGCGCTACGGCATCCCGGCTGTCAACATCGAGACATTATTCGATTTTTTTGTGAACCAGTTACCCCCGCTCGTTTACGCAGCACCGGGTGGACTTTACGTTAGACTTGATGAAGAAGCGCTTAACGAGGCGCGCGTTCGCAAGAACCTCTCTTTAGGTGCAATCGCCTCAGAACTGGGGGTCTCAAGGCGCAGTATTCGCAAGTATGAAGAGGGGATGGATGCAAAAGTTGAAATCGCTCTCAGGCTTGAGGAAATTCTCGATACTCCGCTTGCCGTTCCTATAAGCCTCCTCACACACCACTTATCGCACCAAGAGATGGCGACAAGCGACTCACTACCTCCCTTAGAACAACAAGCGATGTCAACGCTCGTAGATTTGGGATTTAAGGTATTTCCCATGTCTCAAGTGCCGTTTGACATGCTCTCACAAATCCAAGAGGATACGCTGCTCACGGGTATCAGCAAAAGCGCGAGCACGATAATAAAACGAGCGGAGCTTATGAGCAGCATCTCACGCGTCATATCTACCCGTTCGTTGTATATTACGAGCGATGAGCCTAAGTGCTTCAAGATTTTTGATACTGTGGTCATCCTCCTACAAGAACTTGAGGATCTGGACAGTTCCAACGAGCTCTTGGATCTCGTAAATGAGAGAGCAGAAGGGTAGAAAGCCTGCATCTTCATTTACAGATCCGACACAATGCTTTTATAGAACTTTCTGCATAGTAAAGCCAGAACTTACGCATATAAGGATCGATTTGAAATACCGGAGGAAAAATGGCAGGACAACTGGGAGGACAAAGTGGACAATTGGGTGGACAGCCCATATTGATTCTTAGAGAAGGCAGCCAGAGAACCCGGGGCAAAGAGGCCCAGGGCATGAATATCACAGCGGCAAAGGCAGTGGCTTCGGCGGTGCGAACAACGCTCGGCCCCAAAGGAATGGACAAGATGCTCGTTGACACGCTCGGCGATGTCGTTATTACGAACGATGGCGTCACAATACTTAAAGAGATGGATATCGAGCACCCAGCAGCTAAAATGATTGTTGAAGTCGCTCGTACGCAAGATGATGAGGTAGGGGACGGAACGACGACGGCAGTTGTGATCACTGGAGAACTGCTCAAAAGAGCGGAGACCCTACTAGAACAAGATGTGCATCCCACCGTTATTGCCTCGGGTTTCAGATTGGCAGCAACGAAAGCCCGAGAGATCCTCGATACTATTGCAATCGATGTGTCCCCAGAGGACGATGAGTTGCTTAAAAAGGTAGCTATCACGGCAATGACCGGAAAAGGAGCTGAAGCTTCCAAAGAGAAACTTGCAGATCTCTGTGTAAAAGCCGTTAAAGCAGTGGTGGAAATAGAAAACGGGCAACATACCTTTGACATTGATAACATAAAGATTGAGAAGAAAGTAGGAGGAAGCATCGATTCATCTGAGCTTGTTGAAGGAATGATTATCGACAAGGAACGCGTCTCGACAGGCATGCCGCGAACCGTTAGCGACGCGAAGATCGCGCTTGTCAACGGAGCGATTGAACTCAAAGACACGGAAGTCGATGCTGAGATATCTATTACATCACCAGATCAGCTGCAAGCGTTCTTGGGCCAAGAAGAGTCTATGATCAAAGGCATGGTCGACCAAATCACAAGCAAGGGCGCTAACGTAGTATTTTGCCAGAAGGGAATTGATGATCTTGCCCAGCACTATCTTGCAAAGGCAGGCATCCTTGCAGTACGACGCGTCAAGAAGAGCGACATGGAGAAGCTTGCGCGCGCCACAAACGGCAAGATTGCTTCGAGCGTTGATGAGCTTGAAGAGAGTGACCTAGGGCGTGCTGGCCTCGTTGAGGAGCGAAAGGTGGCCGGTGACGAGATGATCTTCGTTGAGGATTGTGATAACCCTAAGGCAGTGTCTATAATGCTGCATGGCGGCACTGAGCACGTCGTCGATGACGTGGAGCGGGCAGTTGTAGATGCGCTCAGAGTAGTGGGTGTCACGATTGAGGATGGCAAGCTGGTTGCAGGCGGAGGCTCTGCTGAAGTCGAGCTGGCCTTAAAACTAAGGGACTACGCTTCGACGGTGGGAGGCCGTGAGCAGCTTGCAATAAGCGCTTTTGCAGACGCTTTGGAGATTATCCCGAAGACGCTCGCAGAGAACGCAGGTCTTGACACAATAGACACGTTGGTTGAGCTCCGATCGAAGCATGAGCAAGGGAATAAAAATGCAGGACTCAACGTCTTTACTGGTGATGCAATCGACATGCTCAAAGAAGGCGTCGTCGAGCCACTAAGGATCAAAACACAGGCCGTTGGTTCTGCATCGGAGTCTGCGGTGATGATCCTGCGAATAGATGACGTGATCGCTGCAAGCAAGCTCTCTGCTCCACCAATGCCTGAGGGCGGCATGGGCGGCATGGGTGGAATGGGCGGCATGGGTGGAATGGGCGGTATGCCCCCAATGTAAAAGTGCCACCCTACCTCTTTTCTTTCTTCTGTATCTCGATAAGATGTAGTTTTTTGACTTGCGTAGCTTTAAATAGTTGCGACGAGAGAGAAAAATATAGGAGTCTGAAATGATTCAAATAACCGAAACAGCGGCCAAAGAGCTAAAGGACCTCCTGGAAAAGGAAGGTAAGCTAAATTTTGGATTACGGATATCATACGGAGGCATAGGATGCGGCGGTCCGCAGTATACCATGTCTCTTGACGAAAATCCTACAAAGGCGGAAGACGTGCAAGAATCCAACGGCGTCAAAATGTTTATGGAAAAAAACGTAGAGTCGGCGTTGGACGGTGCAGAAATCGACTTTATCGATGATCCGATGTTTGGGAAGGGTTTCACCATCAAGCACCCGAGCCTGACTGGCTGTGGATCATGCGGCGGTAGCTGCGGCTAAACGTTCTCTTTTTTTCTTACCTTTTTGCACTTCAACGTCACACTCTTTTTTTTGACTCGTAGCGTGTTAGCGCTTGCCAATTGATGCTTTAGAGCGCTTATTTTCCAGAGAAAGAGTTAAAGAATAGTAGCGTCAAACGAGGATCAGTATGATAGGAATGATCCTCTGCGGTGGATACGGCAAACGCCTGAAGCCGTATACCCAAGATATACCGAAGCCGCTCATTGAGATCAAGGACGATTACACTATTTTGGACAAACAGCTCTATGATATGGCGAACAGTGGGATCGAGCGGGTCATCTTGCTTACCGGATACTTAAGTGACAAAATAGAGGAAAAGTACGCGAGTAGCTATCGTGGCATGGAAATCCAGTACTCAGTCGAAGATACACCGCTCGGCACGCTTAACGCAATTAAGCAAGGCATCGCTTTATTAAAGGAGCCCGAGACCGTACTGTTAAGAAACGGTGACGTCGTCTCTGATACTAACTTGAAAAAAATGATCAAGAAGTACGAAAACAGCGATTTTCAAGCGATGATGTTCGTCACTAAGATGCGAAGCCCGTACGGGATCGTTGAACTTGGAGAGGAGCATATACGCTCATTTAAGGAGAAACCCTTGCTTGAGTATTATATTAACGGCGGAATTTATATTCTCGACACAAATATCCCCTTTAGCAATTTTGAAAAAGGCGAAATTGAAAAGACGGTTTTTCCGGTTCTTGCTGACACAAATCAACTGGGATATTACAAAGAGGATACATTTTGGATGTCGATTGACACAACAAAAGACCTCGAAGAAATAAAAAAAGAGTACGCTAACAGAAGCGACAAACCGTGGGGCTACGAGAAAGAGCTTATTAGCACGGAGAACTTCCTCACAAAGGAGATGTACATAAAAGAGGGCTATACGACCTCATATCACTACCATAAGGACAAGGATGAGTCAATTTATATGTTGGAGGGCTCCTGTTACGTTCAGTTTGAACACACTAAGGAGTTCTTTGGAAGAAACGACACGATGCATATCCCACGAGGAGTCGTGCACAAAATCGTAGCAACCGAAAACTCCCTCATGCACAGCATTTCAAAGCCCTTCATAGACGACATCGTGAGAGTCGAAGATTATTATCCTGCACGATAGAACGCTTTTTCCTAGCGTTTATCACAGCGCACGTATTGCGGTACGCTGTGACATCCGCGGTGAAAATATGCGCATTATCAGTTAGAGACTTATCTCGTTATGAAAGTGGGATTCACAGCTTTGGCTCTTTTTGATGTCCCGTTTGAAACCGCTTTACAGGTGGCCAAAAGGGACAGCTTTGATGCTATCGAACTGCTATGTGAAGGACCTTACTTGCCACGATTTGCTCTAAAAAACCTCAAACAATTCGAAAGCGCAACAAGTTATGACTTTGATATCACACTTCATGCGCCTACAGTCGATCTCAACCCTGCAAGCGTTAATGTTGGGATACGAGAAGAAACCGCGAGACAACTACAGGAGACCATCGACTTCGCAGTGGCGCTTGATGCATCAACAATAACGACGCACCCAGGGTATGTCAAGCGGATAAACGACCGCGTCACAGCACGAGCGCTCACTTTTGCCTTAGCCACGCTACGGGAGTGGGCAGAATGCAGCAGTACAGTGGGAGTCACACCTTCCATTGAAAACATGCCGAATAATCCAAAATACTTTTGCACAAGCGTTTTAGAACACGAGTTGTTCGTTGATCGGTGTGCGAGCTCCGGCACCATTGATGTAGGTCACGCGCATACTTGTGGAATGGTTGCCGAGTTCATGCGCGCTGATTTTCCTGTTTCATACTATCACGTAAGCGATAACCACGGTATACGTGACGAGCATTTGGCCGTGGGAGATGGCACTATCGATTGGGCTTTACTAAGAGGAATGCGTAAGGCAATCATTGAGATCAACGATTACGAGGCAATAAAAATGAGCCGAGACAAGTTGCTCTCCATGCAAGGCACACAAAAAAGTGGACACAATGAAGAAGATTAAAGCGATACGCTCAGCAGGCGGTCATTATCAGATAGTTCAAGCTTGCTCAAGCGTTCAAGTGGCGAGTCTTTTGGAGGATCCCATGCCAATGACTGCCCTTCCAAAAAACTTTACCGCAAGATGTGCACGCATAGAATTCTCTGTGCCGCTGAATAAACTCAGCGATATTGACCCCTTTTGAGCCGAGCAACTTAATTTCGCGCGATCCATAAACGACTTCCGTGGGAGCAGGCAGGATCATACCATTGCATGCGCTGCAGCGCATGATCTCTGGTTCGCGCGGAAACGTCAACACTAAGTGCTCGCGTACTTGTTTAAGCTGCTGAAACACGTTATCCTCTTTAATGAGAAGCGATGATACGCCAGACTTCTCTTTCGCCCGCTCGTAGAGTTGCGCATCGCGCGTCAGGAGGGTCCGCTGTTCGCAGACGGAGCGTGTGAGCATGTAGGTATCCTCCTCTGAATTTGATAGTCCAGAAAATGAATTGGCGCTTATCGTGTCATAACCTAAGATCCTTAGCCAAGCTGATAAGCGACCTAGCATCCTATCCACTAAGAATTTCATACTAATCGAAGTTATCGCTTCAACGAGCTATCAGTGAGACGATTTGCCGAGAGATAAGCTTCCCACAAGGCCCTTTTTCGCTTAAAAGTTGAGTAACTTGCGCCCAGTTCTTCAGCAAACTCCTTTGAGCTCTTTCTCTCGTTTTTCGACTGAAGAAGCCAGCTAAGGAATTTATCGCGGTCAAAAGTGATCTTAACGTCACGCTCACTCAATAACCCAAGCAAGATTCGCGCTCCTTGCACTTTCCTCTTGTCGATTCCAACCCTTTTTCCTATTTCCGCATCGCTCGGGCAGCCTTCGTAAAAAAAGCTGCTATTTCCAGAGTCAATTATGGCTTTATATTCGCGTTTTACCTGCTGCAGCTGCGGTGGACTGATAAGAAGATGGCTGTTTTTTAGGAGTCGTTCCATCTCTTCGACGTCTTCTTTATCGTGATCTATGGCATTGCTTTTATGGTGTATAGCTACCGCTTCCTTAGAGCGACTGCCTTTTGGAATGTTTATAGGTGGAAATTTGTTCAGGAATCTGTTGCGCGAGGCCTCTGTCAGCAGGCCTTCTTTTGTCAGTTGTTGGATCACACCTATGACGTTTTCAGGGTATATGCCGAGCGATTCACCGTAGCTCACGATATCGTCGATGTGTACGCCTTTTAACCTGCTTGAGGCACTAAGGGAGTTAACAATATATACGATCGTTTTTCGCGCTTGTATCAAATCGTTGCCCTGTGTTAATAAGCTGCTATCCAATTAAAACACTCCAAGGGTTCAAGGCTGATATGGTGGTTGTAGTTATACCTATGAAGTTATCACAATTTATATCTTTTCAAGTCCAAATTGTTGCTTCCATTGTCCTTCTTAGTTGTCATGGGCGTTCTGTCTCAATGTATGCCTTGTTGAATTAAAACGATGCTCCAACTATGCCGCTAAAGATCAAGGACGCGTGCAACGTGGCCACGCACGTTCAGCAGCCGTGGAGGCCGATACTATCGCGTGATAATGTGGATTTCAAAAGGTGTCGATGCTATGCCAGATGGCCGCGCGTTCTTTTAGAAGATCATCTTCCACTTCGGATGTGATTCCTTTGTAATCAGGCTTTGTTTCGATTATGCGTTCTTGACACATCGTGTGATCATTTTTTGAGAGTTATTAGCAGAATGTAGGTGATTTATAGCATAACTCCATACATATAGCCAGCAATATTGACAAGCGCAACACCGTGGTCTTGTACGTTGGAGTCACTTATGGAAGACGAATTGATGCGAATCGGAGTCTCAATACCCGCGCAACTCCTTTCGGAATTTGACGCCATCATTAAAAAAAGGGGGTATTCATCAAGGTCTGAGGCTATCAGAGATGCAATCAGAGGCTATTTACTTGATTACGAGACTTTCAACCAGACAGAAGGCGATCAGGTTGGTGTTATCAGCCTGATGTACAATCATGAGCAACGCGGCCTTATCTCTCTCCTCACCGATATCCAACACGAGAATGCGCAGATAATCACCTCTACTATTCATATTCACCTTGACACAAGCAATTGTCTTGAGATCGACGTCGTTCAAGGAAGTGCCCGAGACATTAGAGCGTTTGCGGACAAGATTATCGTGCAAAGTGGCGTTTATCAGGTAAGAGTCTTTGTCATCCCAACGCCCCATGCTGGCAATGAAAATAGCACCTGTGCAGATGACACCGCTGAGACGATGTGAGCAAACGCCATGCTGAGCAGATGTGTATGAGACACGGCGCATACATTGTAAGACACGAACCGTAATTACACACTGGTTTGCGTAAGGGTCGCCTCTTGATGAAAAATGTTTATTATTGACAGGGTATTAGATCAGTTGGTCGAGCTTTTCTGCAATCGAACAGAGCCCTCTGCAGCTCATCGTTGAATTTTAACGACACAAGATCAACAAGGAACGCACGGAGATATCGATGTCAAACTCACATGTTGACCAGGACTTAGTCGCGATGGAAAAAGCCCTCTTAAAAGAATGGGATGACAAAGACATAATCAGGAGGAGTATCGATTCAAATAACGGAGCAGAGCTATTCAGGTTTATTGAAGGACCTCCGACTGCAAACGGTTCTCCAGGCGTGCATCACGTTTACGCTCGTGTAGTAAAGGACCTTTTCTGTCGCTATAAGACCATGCAAGGGTATCACGTTCCGCGCGTGAGTGGCTGGGACTGTCACGGTCTCCCTGTTGAGATTTCTGTGGAGAAAGAACTTAGTTTTGAAAACAAATCGCACATTGAAATGTACGGCGTTGAACGATTCAACGAAGTATGTCGGAGCTCTGTGTTTAGCCACATTGATGAGTGGTCTGATATGACGAAGCGCATTGGATTCTTCATTGATCTCGACCGGCCGTATACGACCATGGCCTCAAGTTACATCGAATCAGTATGGTGGTCACTTAAACGTATCTGGGACCAGAATTTGATATATGAAGACCACTATGTAGTCCCTTATTGTCCTCGTTGTGGCACCGGTTTAAGCACGCATGAAGTGGCCCAAGGATACACAACTGTTACAGAGGAGGCAATTTTTGTAAAATTTCCGGTCGTGGATGAAGAAAAAACATTTTTGTTAGCTTGGACCACGACGCCGTGGACGTTGCTTTCAAACGTTGCACTTGCAGTTAATCCCGATATCGCGTACGTGAAGGTGCAACTAAACGATACGCACTTGATTCTTGCAAAAGATTCGCTTAGGTCAGTCATGCAAGGTCAAGTCAGCTTCCGTGTGAACGCTGAGATGCAGGGAACGGATCTAAAAGGTGTGCGCTATCAAGCTCTTTTCGGCCCTGAAAAGCACCACGTTGTTTTAGCAGACTTTGTCAGTACTGAGGAAGGCAGCGGTATCGTGCACATTGCTCCTGCCTTTGGCGAGGAGGACTTCAACGTCGCAAAGGTGGAGAACCTCCCTCTTGTGCAGCTCGTGCGTCCAGATGGACGGTTCGACGAGCATATTAGCTTGGTAGGGGGCTTGTTCTTTGCAGATGCGAATCCTATCATTGTTCAGAACTTAAAAACGAGAGCTTTGCTTTTTAAGGCTGAGATGTACGAGCATGCCTACCCGTTTTGTTGGCGGTGCGAAACGCCGCTCATGTACTATGCCCGAAAAGCATGGTTTATCCGCATGAGCTCCTTGCGAAAAGAGCTTCAGCAAAACAACGAGCGCGTCCAGTGGCACCCCAGTGCTTTAAAAAGCGGGCGTTTCGGGCATTTTATCGAAAATGCGAGAGACTGGGCGTTGAGCCGAGAACGTTACTGGGGCACGCCACTGCCAATTTGGAGATGCAGCAACGATCACGCCGTTTGTATAGGAAGCATAAAAGAGTTGCAGCAACAAATGCACGCGTCAACACCTCCCGCTGACGTTCACAAGCCCTACATCGACCAAATCACCTTCCGTTGTGATAGTTGTGGCGAGGACATGCATCGTGTTCCTGATGTGATCGATTGTTGGTACGATTCAGGTTGCGCTCCTTTCGCGTCGCTTCACTATCCCTTCGAGCAAAGCGAGCAGTTTAAGATACCGGTCGATTTTATCGCTGAGGGCGTGGATCAAACACGGGGCTGGTTTTACAGCATGCACGCTATTGCCACCGCCGTCTTTGGGTCGAACGCATATAACACCGTTATAAGTCTTGGTCACATTGTCGATGAGTTCGGTCGGAAGATGTCGAAGAGCAAAGGCAACGCTGTCGACCCATGGCGGATACTCGATAACGAAGGTGCTGACAGTCTACGCTGGTATCTTTTGAGTGCTGGCAGCCCCGGAAATCCCAAGAAGTTTTACGAAAGCGCCATCGTCGAGTCTCAGCGTAAGACCATTGCAACACTATGGAACGTGCTTTCATTTTTTGAAACGTATGCCAATATCGATGAATACGAGCTAGCATGGTGGCTTGCGGCCGAGCAAAGAAACACAATTGACAAATGGATGTTATCAAGGATCAACGGACTCAACGAACGTGTTATCCAGCATATGGACAATTATGATTACTTCGCTGCGACAGTAGCTATAGACTCATTCATAGACGACCTTAGCAACTGGTTTGTGAGAACATCACGCCGGCGCTTCTGGAAAAGCGAGCACGACACCGACAAGCGATCTGCCTATGTCACACTTTATGAAGCTTTGAGGACGCTTTCCAAGCTAATGGCGCCCTTTACACCGTTCATTGCTGATTATATTTATCAGACGTTATCTCAGTATGATGAGTCATCCAAGGCAAGCGTTCACCTGGAACGATACCCCCTTCCCAAGCTCGATTTAATATCTCCAACGATCGAGCAGCAGATGGAATATACGCGTAAGATCGTGGAGGCAGGAAGGGTGGCACGATCTGCAGCACATATTAAGACACGGCAACCCCTAAAAAGACTGATCTGTATTGGAAGCGACCTTGCAAACGTGGAATTACGAACGCTCGTGTGTAACGAGCTCAATATTAAAGCTATCGACTTTGGAGCAAAAGAATCTGATTTCGCCGAACATGATATTTCACTAAACTACAGCACGGTGGGCCCAAAATACAGAGAGCTTGTCTCAAAAATAAAGCGTGAATTAAGCAGGCTCGAGTCCAGCACGGTGCTGCAGCAGCTTGATACGGGGGTCGAACTTGATGTTGACGGTACGCTTGTTGCACTATCAAGAGACGATCTTGTTGTTACCGAAAAGACGAAGCCACACTTTGCAAAGGGCGAAGCCGGAGGACTCATCGTCTTCATCGACACCGAGACAACGCCTGAGCTTAGCATCGAGTCTCTTGCGCGAGAGATAGTACGGAGAATCCAAGTGATGCGCAAGGAACTAAACCTCCCTTACACAGCGCACATAAAGGTTGGGTACCGAGCTTCAACCGATGTTGCACAAGCGGTCCAGGATTATCACCAATACATTAAAGACGAGACACTATCCGCAGCTGTCATCGACCATCTCTTTGATGATGCTCAACTTACGAAGGAGTGGACTGTTGACGGACACAAAATCGTGCTTTCAATAGCGGAGTGAACTTTGAATATTGATGAATGGGATCCCATATACGAGCAGATACTAAGGGACTTCGGGTTTACAAGAGCTGCTGATGAAAGGGCAGCTCACGTATTATCCGCTCTTTTGACAGCGAAAGGAAGCAGCAACTTGCCATTGGAGCGTCTCGACCATGTCATCTACGGGCGAGACGTGATAGTGTGCGGCAAAGCTCCAACGTTGCTCAAAGATCTGAGGGCCGGCAAAATTTCAGCGGACGAAACGGTGATCGCTGCTGACGGAGCGACGTCAGTTTTGCTATCTCAAGGGGTTATTCCAGCTGTCATCATTTCAGACCTTGACGGGGCAATATCTGACCTCCGTCTTGCAAATGCGATGTGTGCGATTGTCGTGGTGCATGCACACGGTGATAATGTCGATAAGCTTGAGGCGCATGTGCCGCTTTTACATAGAATACTGGGCACAACGCAGACGCACCCACTGTCTAACGTGTTCAATTTCGGCGGTTTTACCGATGGCGACCGGGCTATCTTCCTGGCTGAAGCACGAGGTGCTCGACGCATTAGCGCCATCGGATTCGATTTTTCTGATAGGAACGTTACGCCTAGAAAAATGAAAAAACTCAAATGGGCGAAGCGGTTGCTCAAACATCGGAAGGTGCACTTTAAATGAGCCCAACTATCGCTCTCGCTGGCAAACCTAATACCGGAAAATCAACCTTTTTTAAAGCCGCAACGCTTGCAGATGTCGAAATTGCCAATTATCCTTTCACTACGATTAACGCGAACCGTGGGATTGCACACGTGCGATCGCCATGCCCGTGCAGTGAGCTCGAAAGTCGCTGCAGCTCCTGTGTAAACGGGGTACGGTTCATTCCCATTGAACTCATCGACGTTGCAGGCCTCGTGCCTGAAGCACATAAAGGGCGTGGGCTTGGTAATGCCTTTCTTGATAATCTGCGGCAAGCAGAAGCAATAATAAACGTTATAGATGCGTCTGGAAGCACGGATATTGAAGGGAATGTCCTGGGCACGTGTTCACATGATCCTCTGGAGGACGTTTATCTGCTCGACAAGGAGCTCTCCTTATGGATAGCGGGGATCATTCGCAAAAACTGGCAGAAACTCGCTAAAAGAGCAGAGGTGGGAGGCGTCACTCACGTCATTGCTGACCAGCTAGCAGGCCTCAATATCAATGAACATCAGGCCAAGGCCGCTATGTCGACTCTTAGGTTAAACGAAAAGCAATTGAAAGACTGGACTGAACACGACATCGTGCAATTATCAGGAGAATTAAGACAGAGGACAAAACCGATCATAGTCGCTGCGAATAAAAAAGACATAGCTTCCGAGCAAGCCCTGAATCACATCACAAGCTCCTGTGTGGATGCTGTAAAAACAAGCGGTGAAGCAGAACTGGCGCTTCGACTCGCCGCTCAAAAGGAGCTTATCGATTACGTGCCAGGCGACAACACCTTTCATATCCTCAAACGTGCGAGCGAGCAGCAGGCTCGCGCTCTCGAGCGGCTGCAGCATTTTGTTGCACGGGAACCGACGGGCGTACAGGCGTGCTTGAATAAGGCTATCTTCGACGTGTTGCGGTACATCGTGGTATATCCTGTCGAGGATGAAAACAGGTTCTCTGACAAAGAAGGGAACGTCTTGCCTGACGCTTTCTTACTTAAAAAAGGGCAGACAGTACGAGACCTTGCCTTCAAAGTGCATACTGATATCGGGCGGACGTTCCTGTATGGGATGGATGCCCGCACGAAAAGGAGGCTTGGGGAACACCACGAGCTTGTTGACGGGGACATCGTTAAAATAGTCGCAGCAACTCGTTCGAAGTAGGAAAAATATAAGTTCTATGTCTCCTTTTGTAAACTGCGCTAAAACGCACGCGAATTCTGAATCCTAAGGAATGTAGCTTAAATGCTGAACCAATTATGAGAGGATCACCATGAAGTCAATGTACGGACACATCAGGGATGCTTGGAAGATTCCTGAGAATAGTTACGTCAAAGGGCTAATGTGGCAGCGTCTGCAAGCGTGGCGACGTGAACCATCAGTCACGCGTATTGCACGACCCACGCGTCTCGACCGTGCGCGTAGCTTGGGATATAAAGCAAAGCAGGGAGTCATTGTGGCTCGTGTACGGACCTGGCGAGGGGGAAGGCGCATTTCACGGCCACGCGGCGGTCGACGGACGAAGCATTTGGGCGTTAAGCGCATCGCTCCCCGAAAAAGCGCTCAACGCATAGCTGAAGAACGCGCTGCAAGAAAGTTCCCAAACTTAGAGGTATTAAACTCCTATTGGGTTGGGCAAGACGGAAAGTCCAAGTGGCACGAAGTCATCCTCATCGATCCAGTCCATCCGGCCATTCTCAACGACCGCAACCTTAACTGGATCTCGACTTCCCGAGGGCGTGCGTTCAGAGGTTTGACAGGTGCCGGGAAGAGAGGACGCGGTTTGAACAAGCGCGGCCGCGGCACTGAAAAAGTGAGGCCTTCTATAAACGCGCACGCAAGACAAGGAAAATGAAACCATATGCTTCACTCGAACTGTACGCCATGAAATGCCAGCAAAGGATCGAGTGCAGCGAAGAAAGCTCATTCACAGCATAGTAGTGCGCACATTCGTCCATGCGACTGAAGAGGAGGAGCGAGTGCTCGCGGCATTTCGTGTTGTCGTACCAAGCGAAGTGCCTCTCAGTAAACTGCACGTTACTGGCCATTTTGGCAATCCCGTTGTTATCCTAACAGCACGGATCGAACAAGCGCAAGCAATTCGACGCACGCTCGACGTGATCAACGAAAGACTCTCAAAAAGCGAATTAGAGCATCTAAAAGAAAACGCTACCCGATACCTCGACGACGACTGCAATCTGTTCATTCGGTTTGACAAACAACAAGCTGCACGCGGCACGCTCAGGCTCGGCAGAAAAGACCCAATATTAGTGAAACTCAAGCTAGCGGCATATCCTGCTCGTCGAGAAAATGCGCTAGATCTTGCTCGAGAGTTGTGGAAGAATGCGCTACTACATTGATATCGGCGTTCACGCGTTCCCTGAAGGGGCAGATACACCACAAAGGCTTGATTTGACAGCTCGAAGACTTGGCTTCCATAGCATAGCAATAACAAACCATACGCCGTTTCTCGCAGAACTTCCTGATTGCGGCATTGTTTCTGGAGTTGAGATAAAGGCACAGAACGTCGGAGAGCTCAAGAAAAAAATAGCGCTGTACAGACGGACCGTGACGGTGCTAAACGTGCACGGTGGCAACGATAAGATAAACCGGGCTGCGTGCCGAGACGAGCGAGTCGATGTACTTATGCATCCTGAACACGGAAGGCATAATGGCTTAAACCAAGTGACCGCTAAACTGGCGAAACGAAACGGAATCGCAATCGGCTTCAGCTTAAGCTACTTTTGGAAAACTTACGGAATTCGCAGAGCCCGATTGCTTGCGTTTCAGCGCAAAAATATTGCTTTGTGTAAGAAATTTGATACTAAAATCGTGATCACGAGTGATGCGTGCTCTCATTATGACTTAAGAGCGCCGCGCGAGCTGAAAGCCCTTGCGAAGCTCACGCTGTTAGAAGATGACGAGGCCGAGGCAGCCCTCTCAAGCGTACCCTTGGACATTGTTCAAAGAAGGGGCCAGCGCTGAGGAATTCTTCAATGAAGCCCCTTTCGCCCACTCTGCGTGATAAGTACCGGTATATCGCTTTTGTTGTATCTTCAGAAGAGCGTGTGACCGTTAGTAGCTTTATAAAGGAGCTAACTGAAGCCTCACTTGGTTTGTTTGGTGCCGTGGGTGCGAGCGCATTTGCGATCAAAACGATAAGCTTCGATGGTTTCAAGGGATTATTGCGTTGTAACTACAAGCATGTTGACCAAGTACGAGCAGTCCTTTCGAGCATAAGTCGTATTGGTAACGCTCGGATATGCATCGTAGTGTTGGGCACCGCTGGGAGCATAAGATCGGCTACAGAAAAGTATTTACAAATAGAAGAGAAACTACGACGCAATATATCTTCTTATGTGACAGTGCCCGTATCTGGGAGAGCAGTGAGGATACGCGGCAACGAAATTGATATAATTCCGGAAGATAAGGAGATTACGGATCGTGCGGATGTCCATTTTATTGGAATCACGGTCTGTGACAACGAGAGGCTGATATAATGCAGATGGCACCACAAATGGGATATGACAGGGCGATTACCGTGTTTTCCCCGGACGGAAGGCTGTTTCAAGTCGAGTATGCACGTGAGGCAGTAAAACGTGGAACGACCTCGGTTGGGATTAAGGCAAAAGATGGCGTCGCCCTTCTTGTCGATAAGAGAATCACCAGCAGGCTTTTAGAGCCTCAATCGACAGAGAAGATCTTTCAAATCGACGATCATATCGGCGCAGTTACGAGCGGCCTAGTTGCCGACGCGCGCGCCTTAGTTGACAGGGCACGAGTTGATGCGCAGATAAACCGCGTCGTATATAACGAGCCAATTGGCATCGAGATACTTGCTAAGAAGGTTTGCGATCACAAGCAAACATTCACACAATACGGAGGCGTACGACCGTACGGAACTGCTTTACTAATCGGAGGAATCGACGATACTGGTCCGCGGCTATTTGAGACGGATCCAAGCGGTGCCCTTCTCATGGTTAAAGCGACAGGTATTGGATCGGGCAGAAATGCAGTTATGGAAGTTCTCGAAGAGAAATATGACGAGAACGCTGATATCAACAAAGCTATTAACCTTGGGCTTGAGGCTTTGTACAAAGCCACTGAAGGCAAGTTGACGAAAGATACAATTGAAATAGCTGCGGTGTATGGAACAGATAAGCGATTCAGGAAGCTTGTGGGAGATGAGCTTCAGTCATACATTCAGGGCATCCTCGATAGCATGCACAAGGAATGATGCCTTCATTTTAAACGCTCACAAGAAGTCAGATTTGTAAGGGAAACCTATAGATGGTCTCGCTCGACAACGCGGTTATCGCTCGACTTGTCAGAGGAGGAGAACACTTCGAAGTACTTGTCGATCCTGAGTACGCTTTGCAGTTTAGAGAAGGCCAACGCGCGGCCATGGATGATGTCCTTGCGATCGAAGAGGTATTCAAGGACGCGGCTAAAGGTGAGCGAGCATCTGAAGAGGGGCTAAAAAAGACATTTGGCACCAATGATGCGACGGAAGTCGCTGAACGGATTATCAAAGAGGGTGAACTGCACCTTACGGCACAGCAAAGGCGCAATATCCAGGAACATAAACGAAAACAAATCGTCAATACCATAGCCGCTAATGCTGTAAATCCTCAAACAGGCTTGCCTCACCCACCGCAGCGCATAGAAAAAGCGTTAGAAGAGGCAAAAGTAAATGTTGATCCGTTCAAGAGTGTCGATGAACAAGTAAACATAGCTTTGAAGGCGATACGACCGTTAATACCCATACGGTTCGAAGAGATCACTGTTGCAGTCAAAGTGCCGCCCAATTATGTTGCCAAATCTTACGGGCCTATTCAACGTTTTGGCAAGCTTATGCGCCAAGAATGGCAGCATGATGGCTCTTGGATTGGAGTTGTTCGATTCCCTGCAGGCATGCAAAATGATTTTTATGAACTGATCAACCGATTATCAAGGGGAGAGGCAGAGACGAAGATCTTGGAGCGAGGTGGAAAAACGTGAAGAAGCAAGAGATGATGGATAAAACGATTGTCGTGCCGGGAGATCTGCTTTCTAACGAAGCAGCTAGGGCGGCAGAAGGGACCTATGTAGAGGACGAGAAAGTCTACGCGCTCATTTATGGGCTTCTTGATAGCAGAGATAGAATACGCGTTATCCCACTTTCCGGCAAGTATCTCCCTGTCGTCGGCGACATCGTCATCGGATTAGTAACCGATATCAGCTTCTCAAATTGGAAGATCGATATTAGCTCCCCTTATGAAGCCCTCATGCACATTTCTGAGTATCCACGTCGGATAGATTCGAGCGAAATGTCTAAAATAATGGGCGTCGGAGATCTCGCCATCTTCAAAGTGATAGATGTTGACAAATCCATGAAGGTAGAGCTGGCACCAAAAGAGGGACAGCTTCGAGTATTAAGGAGCGGTCGCATTATTGAAGTGTCATACACGAAGGTCCCTAGGGTAATAGGACGGGCAGGATCGATGATAAGCTTGCTCAAAAGCAAGCTGGATGTGAATATATTCGTTGGCAAAAACGGCCGCATTTGGATCAACGGGAAAGCAGAAGATGAGGAACTGGCGATTAAAG
This sequence comes from Methanobacteriota archaeon, assembly GCA_028679495.1. Taxonomy (GTDB): domain Archaea; phylum Halobacteriota; class Bog-38; order Methanoflorentales; family Methanoflorentaceae; genus Methanoflorens. Next base: position 14,671 of record JAJRBK010000098.1, on the reverse strand, counting down.
TGATAAAGAGAATTGAGCGAGAGGCTCACACCTCGGGCCTTACGGATAGGATCACCACGTTTCTCGAGGAAGAAAAGCATGGAGTTTATTAAAAACGGTAAGAGAATCGACAAACGCCTCCCCAATGAACTACGTCCGATCAAGTTTGAGGTCGGGGCGCTAGAAAGAGCCGATGGATCATGCTATGTAGAACACGGCGGAAACAAGGTTATGGCTGCAGTTTACGGACCGCGGGCGGTTCACCCACGACATATGCAGGAGGCCAACAGGGCCATAATTCGATACAGGTATAACATGGCGTCTTTCTCCGTAGAGGAACGGCGACGTCCCGGTCCTGACAGGAGAAGTATTGAGATCTCAAAAGTCAGCAGGGAGGCCATTGATCCGGTAATCATAAAAGAGTTTTATCCACGTTCCACAATTGATGTATTTGTCGAGATTCTTCAAGCAGATGCAGGCACCAGATCTGCAGGGATAAACGCAGCATCTGTTGCGCTTGCAGACGCAGGAGTTCCGATGCGGGGATTGATAGCATCGTGTGCCGTTGGAAAGGTCGATGATACCGTGGTTCTCGACTTGGTCAAAGAGGAGGACAACTTCGGACAGGCAGATATGCCAGTAGCGATGGACGTGCGGACAGGAGAGATCTCTTTGCTTCAAATGGATGGTCATTTCACACTTGAGGAGTTTGAAGAAGCACTACAGCTCGGTAAAGAAGGCTGTACTACCATAGCAGAGATGCAACGCGAAGCCTTAGTACAAAAATACCAAGGGGAAGGACATGAGTGACGTTATTGCTGAGATAAGGAAAGATTACATCTATGGCCTCGCAAAGCGCCAGGAGAGAGCAGATGGACGGGCGCTTGATGAGTATCGGCCGATACAGGTTGAAACAGCCTTGATAGAAAAGGCAGAAGGATCAGCGAGGGTCAAGATAGGCAACACACAAGTATTGGTCGGAATCAAGCTTCAACCAGGAGAACCCTTCCTGGACTCACCTGACATGGGCGTGATCATAACAAACGTTGAACTCGTACCTTTGGCCTCTCCCACCTTCGAGCCTGGACCTCCTAACGAAAATGCAATTGAGCTCGCCCGTGTTGTAGATCGGGGCGTGAGAGAATCAGGGGCTATTGATCTCTCGCAGCTAACGTTACCAGACGGAAAAGTGTGGTTGGTATTCATCGATGTGCACGTTCTTGACCATGACGGTAATCTTATGGACGCATCAGCTCTTGGAGCGTTGGCTGCACTTTTGACTGCAAAAACGCCCGCAGAAAGATATGGCTATGGGCCCGACGCCCCTCTTCCAATCAAGGAGTACCCTGTTGCGGTAACCGCAGTAGATCTCGACGGCGAGATTATGCTCGATCCGTCGTTAGATGAAGAGATGATAGCTTCATCTCGGATAACCGTGATCTCTGGAGCGCAAGGAGCGCTTGCGGGAATGCAAAAAGCCGGCACAGGCACCCTTTCTTCAGAAGAGATCTCTCGCATCGTCAAACTGGCTACCAGCAAAGCGACGCAAATACGAGACGACGTGTTAGGAGGGCTAATTAATGGCTAAAAAAAGCGGCCGAAAGAAGGGCCGCAAGACACGCTCAGCAGGCCGTTTTGGCCCTCGATATGGACGTAAGATTCGCAAGCGAGTAGCCGATGTAGAAGCTATCATGCATGAAGCTCATCGATGCCCAACTTGTGGCAGAAAAGCGGTTTCAAGAAAGGGCACCGGCATATGGATGTGCTCGAAATGCAGCACCATCTTTGCAGGCGGAGCTTACGTGCCTGAGACTTCGGTAGGAAAGACTGTCGCTCGCTCTATTAGGCGAGCAAGCGAAGAACAAGAGTGATGCGGATATTTCAGGACGGTGATTCTCGTGGTTTATAAATGCGTTCGCTGTAAGCGAGAGGTTGAGATCGAATCGGAGTACGGAGGAATACGCTGCCCATACTGCGGACATCGCATCTTGATGAAGGAACGACCAACGATAATTAAGAAGGTGAAGGCGCACTAGGAGAATCGTCTCGGTCGCATGCAACTGCTTTTCGGCTCATGCGATATTTAAGCGAGCGAGCGAACGTCAGAGCAAAATGAAAGACTATGCTTCGATCGCGATACGTTGTTGAGATAGCTAACACGGATACTGTATTTGACGCGATCGCCCCTGAGTCGAAGGCTGCAGTAGCCGGATCACGCTCTTCTCTTAGCATTTGCAAGACAGGAGAAACGATCCTTATCCAGATAGAGTCCTGCGACTTAGCTTCTCTTCGCGCAGCAACAAACTCGTGGCTACGATTAGTAATGGTCGCTACAGAAATCGATGCAGTCGTTACAGAAGAGCTAAATCCTAAGCCATATAAGTGTGACTAGAGACTTAAAAAGCAGATAACCGTAAGGAGACCTCAGATGAGTGCCGAATTACCTCCTCAAATACAAAACCAAATTGCTCAATTGCAGCAACTTCAACAGCAGGCGCAAGCTCTTGCTCTTCAACGAAGTCAACTCGAACTTGCCTTGAATGAAGCTGATCAAACCCTTGCTGAGTTAAATAAACTCGATGATACCGCAGTGGTGTTTAAGACCGTAGGAACAATATTGGTCAAGTCAAACCGCGAGGACGTAAAAACCGATCTGAGCGAGAAAAAAGAAACGTACAGCGTCCGCCTAAAAAGCTTGGAAAGACAAGAAGAGCGCGTTCAAACTCGCTTCAAACAGCTGCAAGAGCAGTTGAAAAAGGCTTTAGGAGGGGGCGTGCCTCAGGCAGGCTAATGATCCCAGGTCTCCTCACGTGACTAGACGTTGCTATGTTTGCTTTGAGTACACTTCTTCACGCTTATGAGGGAGGTTCTGATCAGCTGTAAGATCCCTAGAGGATTGTTCACTAAGTATTACGACCACGTCGGCGAGATTCTTCAGGGCCGTTGAGAATCCTGGCTCTGCTCCGAATATAATCGTCTCTTTGCCGTGTTCCATCGCTTTGGATAGTACAGGCTTAAAATCTGCGTCGCGAGTAACGATGGCAATAATGTCGATGTTAGGGTTGAAAATAAGTTCAGTTGCCTCGACCGCGAGTCTGACGTCAACGTCACTTGAACTCACGACCGGTTCAAAACCTTGATTTTCAATCGCTTCAACGAGCTTTTCAGAAGCATACTGATTTAAGTATACTCTGCCGACCTTAATGTCTCCAAACTCTTTGAGCGTGTTACGTATCTCTTCAAGATCGATCTGAAACTCCTTTCGAAGCATATTAGGTCCGTCAACAAGAAGTCCGATGCCCTTATGCGTTCGCTCGCGGCGTCGGATAATGGTCCTTATTTTAAATCGGTCTTTGATATGTGGAATCGAAGGCATAAATATGAAAACTCCTATGAAGATATGGCAAGTTAATGAGTGATGCTGTTCTATATATTTTTTCTCTTGTATCCGGCACTAAACTCTGTTTAAACAAGATTAAGTGCATTTTTCGTGTTATTTACGAGCATCGACGCGGTATCTTCTAGTTCCTCCTCCCATACACGCGAAACTACACGTAGTGCATCTTCGACAAAGATCGGTTCGTTTCTGCCCTTGTGACACGAAAGAAAGGGACTATCAGTCTCGATGACAACGTGTTCGCGCGGCAGTACCTTCAACAGCTCTTTATGTTGTGCTGACCGACAAACGCGCGTTGAAATTGATACGTAATGGCCACAGTCAACGATTTTCTTTGCAAGCTCAACGCTGCCGCCGTAACAATGATAGACAGCAGTGTCCACGTTATGAGCGAGCTCAAACACTCGTTCTTCAGCGTCACGCGTATGAAGAATAAGCGCCAGACCGAGCTCTTTGCTAAGTCGGATGAACTGAAACAGCGTGTTTTCTTGTCGAGTCCGTTCTGATGCTTGTTTTACGTGGTAGAAATCCAAGCCAACTTCACCGATCGCACACGCTGAACCGACGTTCTGTCGAATAAAGCGTATTACTTCTGAGGCCTGTTTGTAATAAACAGGACTTAAGCCGTAACTGGCAAATACGTTCTTGTAAGTAAGCAGCGCCTTCGTGGCAACATTCGACTCGAGATCAACGCCCGAATTGACGAGCGCTACGCTTGCACGGTGAGCCCGCTCGACAACTTCGGGACGGTCGCTGTCAAAAGCCGCCATGTTGATATGGCAGTGTGAATCTATAAGTCGCCACTTCAATGATCCTCGCTGTCTCTCAGTTCAAGACGATTTATTGCGCTAATCATTGCTTCGACTGACGCAACGACGATATCATTTCGAGCGGCACGCGCGCTGACAAGATGTCCTTTCGCATCTTCCACGCCAACGATAACATCAGCAAGTGCATCAGTACCACCAGAGATTGCATCTATCCTAAAAGTTTTAAGCTGTAAACCTGAACTGCCTAGCACAGCGTGCACGGCATTAATAGCAGCATCTACGGGCCCCACTCCTACGCGCGCACCAACTTTCGTCCTTCCATGAACCGTTGCTTTAATGGTCGCAGTTGGTGTCATGCGATTGCCAGTCATCACTGATAACTCGTCAAGCATAATTGTCGGCTCCGACACATCGTTTGTCACTGCTTCCGCTATAGTGTATAAGTCGATATCTGTAACTCTCCGACCTTGATCGCCTAGGTCCTTTACTCGATTCATTATGTCTGTCAGCTGAGCTTCTGTTATCGAAAAGCTTGCGTCTCTCAGCATCTCGCGTACCGCATGCCTGCCAGCGTGTTTACCAGCGACGAGACGACGGCGCTGGCCAACCATCTCAGGAGTCATAATACCCGGCTCAAACGTATCGGCGCATTCTATGACTCCTCGGGAATGTATCCCTGATTCATGTGAAAAAGCATTCTCACCGACAACCGGAGCCATCGGCGGCAGGTTAATCTTGGTAAAACGTTCAACCAGTCGTGATGTTTCGAGGAGATGTTCCGTATTGATGTGAGTAGTGAGGCCGAAGATACTCTGTAGGCTCATTACCGTCTGTGCTAAATCTGCATTTCCTGCGCGCTCTCCCAATCCATTCACAGTTACCTGTACTTGGTTCGCTCCCGCTTCCACCGCCGACAGGCTGTTTGCCACGGCAAGGCCGAAATCGTTGTGACAGTGAACGTCGATTGGCACCGCGATCACCGCTCGTATACCTGCAATAAGATCGTACATCTTAGATGGTGCCATCACGCCTACTGTATCGGGGATGTTGATGATATCAGCTCCAGCTGATTCCACTCCCTTGCAGATATAGCGAAGGAAGCCGAGGTCGGTTCTTGTCGCATCCATGGCTGAGAAAAGACATTGCATTCCGTGCTGCTTGACATAATCCACAGCTTCGATTGATAAGTCGTAGACCTCTTCCCGCGTCTTCTTCATTGAATGCTCTAACTGCACATCAGATGTGGAAGCGAAGATATGAATAAGTCCTACATCAGCGTCTAAACATGCATCGATATCAGGCTTAAGGACGCGAGCAAGCCCACAGATGGTAGGACGAAGTCCCGCGCGCGCTATGCTCTTCGTCGCAGCTAGCTCTCCGCGAGAAGAGGCTGGAAAGCCTGCCTCTATGACGTCTATGCCGAGTTTATCGAGGGCGCCGGCAATTGCAAACTTCTGCTCGTTTGTTAACGAAACATTGGGCGTTTGCTCTCCGTCTCGTAAGGTGGTATCAAAAAAAGTGATTGTCTTCGTCATATCCACATTAATGGAGAAAATACTCCAATAAATCCATGCTTTGCCTGGACTACTGTTATCTAGCACCCTATAAAACGATTTCTTCGGGCATAAGGCTGTGTAGAAAATGCGAATGAGAGGGTGAGCATAAGTGATTGGGTCTATTTCAGTTATTGAGACCGTAAAACCGAACGAAGATCATTGTCCCCATATCCTGCGTCTTTGTATCCAGCGAATGAGCCTAACGTTTTCAACGAAGATTACGTCAATCGTCACTGCTATGACGCCAACTAAGAAGATAGCATCAAAGACTCCTGCTCCTCCGATCGATGCAAACGCGAAGCCTCGCGGCTGATAACTCAAGATATCCAAAATGCGGACTAGATCAGCTCCGAACAGCACACCGAGCGAGCCTGAAACGTAAGAAATAGGCCCCACATGGTACCACTGCCTGCGCGAGAGCACTATTCCTAAGATGCCGGCCGCACCTGCGATAACAAAGATGTTGTGGATGATCACCCCTTGCCCTGCCACGTAACCTGAGCTCAAATAGGATATGGATGCGATGCAAATGACTCCGATCAGACTTGCTACCGCTGGACTACGCCTATCAACAATCATCGCTACCGACACGAAAAAAGGTATAAGAAACCCCGCTACGTCAAATCCGATTGCTAGATCTTGGTGGGGGCCTATCGTCACGAGATTCTTAAACACCAAGATTCCGAGAGGCAGATCTATGATGCCCAATCCAACCGAGCCTCTAAAGTACAAAAGCACCGACGGAAATGAGATAAGAAAGAGCAGCGTTGAACCGACAAAGATCAATAGCGCTTCCCGTAACTTAAAACCGACCGTCTCAAACCCGACGACGAGCAGCAAAAGCACGACAAAAGCTGCTAACAGAAAGAAAATCGATTCTACCGACATTGCTTCTATTCCAAGTTATCGCTCGGACTCGGTTAAATTGAAAAGCGCAAAAACGGTTCGAAGAGTACCTCAACTGCACTAAGCGAGTTATCTCATAAAAACGCTTGGTCTTGTTTTTTCCCAGTGGAGGCATCTTTTTCGATCAAAACTCGCCTTATTAAGTCACAAAACACTGCGGCCGCACATTCGAGCTCATCGAGATCAATCCACTCATCGCGAGTATGAGCTTGGTCGATTCCGCCTGGGCCAAACACCACGGTAGGCACCCCTGCTTCGTTAAACCGTGCAGCATCAGTGCTCGCGTCCATTGTTGTAATGACAGGAATGAGCCCGCAATCTTGCACCGACGCTTTGAGTAAGTCTATAATGGCGTGCTCTGGAAGATAAAACGGACGCGAAAAATGCGCTGAATCATCTGCCAATTCTATCAATGCGTCGGGCAATTGTGATTGCAGCGCCTTAAGAACACTATACGCATCGTTAGGCGGCACGTACCGGTAATCAATGCCAATTGTGCATCGGTCAGGGATAACGTTGGGAGCAGAGTGTGAGGTAATGCTGCTTGCCGTTAGGGTCTCACTGCCAAGAATAGGGTGTTTCGGCAGTTTTAAACCCTCGAGGTGCGCCAGGAGATGTGCCATCTCCACAATTGCGTTTTTCCCGAGTTTAGGCCTACTCGCGTGAGCAGAGCGCCCTAAGGTTGTAACGCGCAAAGTTAGACGTCCTTTGTGACCGTTAATTATTGCGAGATTGGTGGGCTCACATACCACGCCAAAGCTCGCGTCGATGTGAGGGATCACCTCTCTAGCTCCTCGGCTCTGCAGCTCTTCGTCGACCACAAATGCAACCATCAACGTTCCGTTGAGCTTACTTTTTGATGTGCGAGCTATCGCGTCTATGATAGCGGCGAGACCACCTTTGTCGTCTGCTGCCCCTCGACCAAAGAGCTTTCGCCCGTGAATTGATGGGGGAAAATAGGGCGGCACAGTATCGAGGTGTCCGCAAAGCATCAACGTAGGCTGTCCGCGACCCAGCGCAGCGACGAGGTTATTGCCATAGCGCGTGACGTCCATATGAAGCTCTTCGAGTCTTTCTTCAACGAACAGACTAATCTCTCGCTCATGCGTACTGACGCTTGCTATGCGAACAAGCTCATATAACAACTGCCTGCTTGACAGAAAATCACCTTTACTCAAGCATAGAGAGGATCCGGGCCTGCAGCATCTCATTTACCAGTCTGCCGTCCGCTTTGCCTCTCGCTTGCTTCATCACTAGTCCCATGAGGGGTCCCACCGCTGCGCTGCCTTTTGCCTTCACGAAGTCAAGGCGTGAACGCACGACGTCATCGATTATCTTTTCGAGTTCATCTGCGCTAAGCATTACAAATCCGAGCTCCTCTGCCGCTTCACTCGCAGTCTTCGTGGGACACTGAGCAAGCTCGCGAAGGACAGCCGGTATCCCCTCTTTCGAGATCGACTTCGTGATAACAAGTCGAAAGACATCCAGGATGTGCTCACGCATCAAGCGTTCTATCGGCACATGATCTCTCTTGAGTTCAGCAAACGTTCCTTCGAGTGTTTTGGCTGCTAGAGTTGCAATGTCTTTTCCTTGATCTTTTGAGATTGAACCCTCATATGAGCGCCAGAGCGCCATGATGTCTTCAAAGAGCTCACTATTCTCTGACCAAGCGATCCGCCGCGCCAGCTCATCGTTTAATAAATAATCACTTTTGTACCTGCGCGTCTTATCGTTGAGTTGCTCAGGAAGATGCTGCTCAAGCGTGGCAATGAGCTGTTTCGCCACGACGATAGGAGAGACATCGGTTTCAGGATACATGCGAGCAGCTCCAGGCAGAGGTCTCATATACTCAGAACAGCCGTTTTGTAGTGCGCGTCGCGTTTCTTCAGGCACGCCTATCGCCGCTTCTCGTGCGCGTTCTATCACGGCATACAAGGCTTCTAAGCAAGTTTTCGCGTGGTCGTGAGCGACGATGACTGCAGCGTCGTCTGTGCCCGCACCTAAGAATGTTATTAGCTCATCGACTTCATGCTGGGAGATTCCATATTGTGGCAGCTCGTCAGTGTGAAAGATTCCTGCAACACCTCTCTTTTTCGCACGGTCAGCGAGCTCAGAGCCGAGGCGACGTCCAGGCTGGATTTCACGACCGAGTAATCCGGCAAAGCCGTGAAGTAATACACCCCACACATGCTGCTTCTGGAGGATCTTAGAGTTCGTGCGGCTGAATAAGGAGGTAACCTCCATTGGTCTTCCCACATCCGCCTGTCGGTGTTGTAGCTCCTCTTTCACTTTAAGGAGATTCATCTGTCGGACAACCTCAAGTCGGACTATTTCTTCAATGAGTTCTAATGCTTGGACACCCTTTATTTCTACGCGTGCGCCTCCAGAGATTGAAATGTTGATATCTTGGCGGATTGTTCCTATCCCCCGCTTTACGTTACATGCGCGTAAAATCGTGCCGATAGTGAGTGCGAGTTCCTTTGCCATCTTTGGCGAGGTGATATCTGGTGCTGTTCCTATCTCCACCAAAGGGATGCCAAGTCGATCAAGTGAATAAACATCTTTAGTAACGATCTGCGCTGCTTCCTCTTCGATTGATAGCGTATCGACTCGTACGGTCGCATTGCTGAGCGATACATGCCCGTCGGAGGCAAGTAGCGCTGTCCGCTGAAACCCGCTCGTGGTAGACCCGTCTATTACCAGTTTTCTCATTGTATGTATCTCGTCGAATGTTTGCATGTGAAGAAGAAGCGCTATTTGCAGAGCAATTTTGAGCGCCTCGAGATTGAGCTCCATAGGCGGCTCGTCGTCGTTTTCAACCAAGCACGTGTTCGAGTAAGCTTTATAGGTGAAGCGACGAGTTCCTGCACCCTCTTCCAGTGCCGCCGGGTCGATTTCTCCCATTTCACTCTTGGAAGGCCGCAAGTATCGGTGAAAATCATATAAAGCGTTCTTTGTATCGCGCAGCTCTGTTGTGCTGCTGCAAAATAGCTTTGTCTTCGTGTTAAGCTGCTGGTGGATCTCTAAACCAGCTTTCAGTCCAATTTTCTGATACTCATGTTCCTTCATAGCGACCCTCCAAACGTCAGCTGTGTTCTACTCTGATCGATTGAAACCTCGCCGGCAACATCACTGGTGACTAAGGACTGAACTTCATCAAGGTCTGACGTCTGGCCAAGCGCCCACATAAGTTTTACAAGGGCCGTCTCGCTCAGCATGTCATATGCTTCGATAACGCCTGCACGCAAGAGGTCGCGCCCTGTGTCATACACCCGATCGCATACGCTTCCGTTGATACATTGAGACGTCATAATAACGGGAACGTGCTTAGTTGCTTTTTGCAGGTGGGGAATCCATTCCTTGGAGACGTGACCCAAACCGGTACCTTCAATTACCAAACCTCTGCACCCCTGTGATAGGAGGAATTCTATGATTTCAGGTCTTGCACCTGGGTAGAACTTAACGAGGGCACACCGAGGATCTATTTGCGGGCTAATCGACAAATCGCACGACCGTCGTAATGCATGGTCGCTTAAAGGTTCAAGCGAGCGAGCAGCATAGTGCACGCGTGCTACTGGCATCGCGTTAATCGAGCGAAAGGCATCACGTCTGCTTGTATGCATCTTCTTTGTTCGCGTAGCTCTATGAACTAAGCATGTGTCATCGGACTCATTTTCATGCATGACCTCGTTGACGCCCGCAAGGTCGCTTGTTGCTGTTATAGCAGCACAGACCGCGTTAATGACGTTGTCGCTGCTTGGACGATCCGCTGATCGCTGTGAGCCGACAAATACGACAGGTACTGGCGTGGTAAGCATAAACGCTAAAGCTGCTGCACTATATGCCATTGTGTCGGTGCCGTGGGTCACGATAACGCCGTCAGCGCCCAACCGGATTTGATCATACACGCAGCGAGCAAGCTCAGACCATAAACTTGGGTTGATATTTTCACTCAAAACGTTAAACAGGAGCGTTCCGTCAATGTTAGCTATTTCAGTCAACTCGGGGATCGCATCTATGATATCGTCAGCATCAAATTGGCTTGTGACTGCCCCTGTACGATAATCAATTTTGCTCGCGATCGTACCACCTGTCGAAACGATACTCACTCGAGGGAGATCTGGCTTGATATGCTGTGGTGCCTTCTCTTGAGAGATCGGCACAGCTTTTTCTACAAGGGTGACTTGAGCGGTATCTGGGTTAAACCCAACGTTGTACCCACTTGCAAGCTTGATAACGATGAAATCAGTCGTGCTTGGCATCAAAACGCCTATAAATTCCCTGTTGTTCTGCGTTACTTGTACACGATCTCCGCTCTCTACAACAGCCATTTTAAACACCAGATATACGGAGAAGGTCCATTTCTGCTTTTTCGAGTGCTTTTTTCTGCTTTCGCACGTTCCTTCGCTTGTGCTGCAGTTGCTGACGACGTGACTTTATCATCCTTTGCACTTCTTGCATTGCAGGGCCGCCCTTGACGCTCCTTTTTTCAACGTTCTTATGGACGTCTAAAGCATCGTTGACGTCCTTTTGGCTCAACCCGAGCGATGATAAAGACTGTCCGACCTGCTTGATAGCGATATCATCGATCGCTGACAGATTGTGATCTCCTGAGCGGGCGAGCGCTCCGACAAGATTATGGGCTGTACGGAAAGGAACGTGCGTGACACGAACGATCGTATCAGCTAGCTCTGTCGCTGCGGTGAATCCTCGTGTGCTCATGTCAGCAAGTCTCTCTTTATTAATCGTCACAGTTCGCATTATTCCGATGGCGATCCGAGCAGACTCAGTAGAGTTCCGCATTCCCTGACGAAGGTGAGGAGTCACTTCCTGTAAATCAAGGTTATAGCTGTATGGTAGCGCCTTTAAAATTGACAGCACAGCGACGAGTGATCCGATGACAGAGCCTGACCTAGCGCGCATCATCTCAAGAGTATCAGGATTTTTCTTCTGAGGCATGATCGAGCTCGTCGAGGTAAACGTATCGTCAAGTTCAACGTAGCCAAATTCGGTAGAGCTCCACAAGATGAGTTCCTCTGCCAGCCGACTGAGCGTCAACATCAAGCTTGAACTTGCGCCGAGCGCGTCAACGGCAAAATCACGAGAGCTTACTGCATCCATCGAGTGTTCTATAAGTCCATCAAAGCCGAGGGCCGCCGCCGTAAGGTCACGATCGAGCGGGAACCCCGTTGAGGCAAACGCCGCTGCGCCGAGGGGACATTTATTCGTTCTCCAAAAACAATCGGTTACGCGCGAGCAATCTCTTTCAAGTGCATCGTAGTATCCTAAAAGATGATGTCCAAGCGTCGTAGCCTGCGCATGTTGGAGATGCGTGAAGCCAGGCATTATCGTGTCGACGTTTTCTTCAGCGAGATCGAGCAGTACCTCCTGTAATGTCAGAATATCGAGGCTTAAAAGGACAAGTTCATCTCGGAGCGCCATGCGAATACACGTGACGACCTCGTCATTTCTTGACCTGCCCACGTGTAACCACCCTCCGTGTTCACTTCCGACGTCGTCTATCAAAGCGGTTTCTATGGCAACGTGTACATCATCGGCCTTACGTGGAAGCGCGCTATAACCTCGCATATAAATAAGACCGAGCGCTGCTACCAACGTCTCGTGCCTAGTTTGCGTTATGATGCTTTGCTGCTTTAGCATCGTGACATGTGCTATATCAACGAGAATATCATAGCGGAAGAGCCATTCATCAGTCGCGCGGGAGGAGATAAAGCGTGCAGCGAGGTCATCGAGTGCGGAGAGGCGACCTCTTCGTATGATATCATGTGTCATTAGACCCAATGATGAATCGACGGTTATTATTAATTTCGCTCCTATCATCTAAACGGCACAGGGCGCTACGTCTGTCGCGATTATCGAGCGGTACTTTTGCGGGGAAAGCTCGCAATCTGCATCACGTCTGTGATTACAGTTAGCAAAAGTTTAATGTCTGAATTGAGATGAAATAAGCTTAAAAGAATGGGTAGCAGCTGGATGAAAACGTTAGAGGGCAAAACGGTTGTCATCGGGATCACGGGCAGCATAGCGGCGGTCGAAACTATCAAACTGATCCGGCAACTAAAACGCAAAGGCGCAAACGTACACGCGACGATGAGCCCATCAGCGTGTAAAATTATTCATCCGTACGCAGTTCAATATGCCGCACATAACCAAGTGGTCACCGGGCTAACTGGAATGGTAGAACACGTAGCACTTCTTGGAACTGAGGGGTCTGCCGATCTCCTGTTGATAGCTCCGTGTACTGCAAATACGATCGGCAAGATTGCGAACGGCATAGATGACACTACGGTTACGACCTACGCCATGACTGCACTCGGTTCGGGCAAGCCTGTGATTATCGTTCCTGCGATGCATGAATCGATGCTTTCCCACGATTCAGTCAAACAGAACATCAATACGTTGCGCTCACAAGTCACCTTCGTTGAGCCACGCATCGCGGAACAGCGGGCGAAGCTTGCTAGCGAAGAAGAAATCGTGCTCACTGTTGAACGAGTCCTTTCGAAAGGCGATTTAGAAGGAAAGAGGGTTCTTGTCACAAGTGGGCCGACCGCTGAATCACTAGATCCGATCCGCATTCTAACGTCGCGAAGTTCCGGCCGAACCGGTAAAGCCATCGCGTATGAGGCTTTTAGACGGCGCGCCGACGTCACAATCGTGCACAACGATAATGCGTATTTGGTCAGTCAGGTACATGTAGAAAGTGCCGCTCAGATGATTGACGCCGTGCTCGAAGAACTCAAGAAGGGGTATGATATCTTTATCAACACCGCAGCGCTATCAGACTATACCGTTGATCGGCACAAGGAAAAGATTAAATCGGGACAAGCGTTACACCTCAAGCTCAAGCACGTTCCCAAGCTTACAGATCTCGTGAGAGCGCAGTATCCTAGGTTGTTTATCGTGTGCTTTAAGGCCGAGACGCACATCGATCCTAGCGAATTGATTAAATGTGCGCGATCAATCCCCGTCGATCTAGTCGTCGCAAATGACGTGACTCACGGAGGCATGGGGACTGAAGATAACGAAATCTATATCGTCGGATCGGGTGTGGAGCGATACTACGGCCATAAGTCATTTCTTGCAACGAAGGTAATAGATGCCCTCGTTGCACGGTTGCAGACTACATGAAAGCTTTTTGCCCATGCCATGTTACTGGATTCTTTGCGCTCCGCGGCAAAGGCCACACTATATCATCTGAAGGGTGCGGCATCGTGCTTTCTGTTGGAGCAACAACTGAGGCGACTGAAGGAAGCGGGTCAGTGTTTATAAACGGACTGTCATCAACCGCTCCAACAACTGCGACGGTTGTCGGGTTGCTCACTAATGAATCGATGGATGTCTATACCTCCTTGTCCCTTCCGACAAGCTGCGGGTTTGGGACGAGCGGCGCCGGTGCCTTTAGTACAGCCCTCGCAGTGAGTGGATCCCTTAAGCTTGATTATAGCTTGAACGCTCTTCGTGACGTTGCTCAGCACGCTGAAATTGTGCACAAAACAGGCGTCGGAGATGTCGTTGCACAAGCTGTCGGGGGCGTAGTCATCCGACGTCAAAAAGGAATAGACCGTATCCCCGCACCTCCTGCTAAGATCTCTCTTGCTGTCTTCGGTGAGATCTCGACCGCTCAGATCATTAGAGACCAAGAGATTATGCGTACAATCAATACGCAAGGCGCCTGGGCGCTTAAAAGTCTTGATAAAAAACCGACGTTTGAAACATTTATGGCGTTATCAAAAGAATTTGCTTATAAGTCTGGCGTTATAAGCGAAAAAGCTCGCGACGCCGTCGAGGCCGTCGAAGCCACAGGAGGGTTCGCATCGATGGCAATGCTTGGAGACGCAGTTTTTGCTATTGATCCATGTGGCGCACTCGACGAGTTTAATAATGTGATGACGACAACAATTTGCCACTGTGGCGCTCACTTTGTTGGCTCTACGAGCCGCGAAATATCGTCAAAAATGCGTGGTTAACGTGGTAAAAGCTCGGTTCGACGAGGCCTTCGTAGGATCGCCTCGGCTCCCGCACGAACACTGTCAAAAAGGTTG
>JAJRBK010000012.1 GCA_028679495.1 Methanobacteriota archaeon | reverse complement strand
TGTCATGTCGCTTCCTTGCAGTTAACAAACGCCTCTGCTCAGGAGTCGTTTCCTTTCGAGTAAGCGAAGGTACCTCTTCTATAAGTCGCTGTGCAAAATCGCTGTCAAACCCCGCCTTGTCCACGAGTTGATCGACTGTTGCATCTCGAATGTCATCCACTGTTTTGTATCCAGACGCAATCAGCGCTCGGACTTGATCAACCGTTATCTCATCAAGTACGCCCATTAACCCCCACCTGCCCCTTTTTCTGTAAGGTAAATGCCATCCTGGAATACGCGCGGATCGCGACCCTTGATTCTCGTTGCTTGCTCGATATTTGCAGCAGTTTGTCCTACGTGCTCTTTGTTTGGACCGGCGACAAGGACCTCATCCCCTTGGATAGTTACGGTGGATACACCAATAATCCGAGCAACACGCGGTTTGCGTTCGCCCAAGAAGTTTTCTATGGCAACATTTTGACCGTGGACTTTGACTTGAATAGGAAAGTGTGAATACACCATTTTCAACTTATAGTAAAATCCCTCGTTTGTGCCTGTTATCATGTTTTCAATGTGAGATGCATAAGTGCCCACTATTGATTGTTGTGCCTTCTTGCTTGATGTTGTCGTTATACTTACCCTGTTTGAATCAGCGCGGATCTCGACGCTTGGATAGAAAAGATCGCGTTCAAGCACTCCTTGCGGACCTGTCACTTTTACCACTGAGTTGTGAACTTCAACCTCGACGTTAGCGGGAATAGAGATCTCCTTATCTTTTGCTTGAGCCATTTACAATCCTCTCAATAAACGTAGGCTAGCAGTTTGCCTCCGATACCCCGCGCTCGGGCTTCTACGTGTGTCATTATCCCTTCTGATGTTGTAAGGATTAAATACCCAAAATTTCGAGCTGGCAAGTATCGTTGCTCCCACTTTTCTATATCCGTCGTCTGGACTGAAAAGCGTGGCTTTATAGCACCACATTTATTAATGGCACCGAGCAGTTCTATCTTGAAAATGCCGGCTTTTCCGTCCTCAATGTATTCAAAATCGCCGATGTAATCGCCCTTCTGCATGACACGGAGCACGCTGCCTATAAGTTTCGAGACGGGCGTCACGTCACATTCTCCCTTACCAACGCTCTCTGCATTCTTTATCGTTGAAAGCACGTTTGCTAACGGATCTAGTAGAACCATTCCTGCTTCACCTCAGTTGTACTTCTCAAACTGCATGTCACTGGCCATTTCCCTGAAGCATTGCCGACAGAGATAGATACCATATTTGCTGACGAGACCCTGCTTGCGCCCACAACGCCTGCATTCGTGAGCTTCACGTCGAGTTTTTTCAGCCATTATCCTAACACCGTGCTGTAATTTTTCTGGAGATATGCGATCGCCTCTTCACGTCTTACCCTGTGTCTTAGGGGGACGTGGCTTTGTAGGGCGTGCCTTCGCATGACGCGATAGCCGGGCTTCTTGAGCGCTACTATAACGTCCATGCCAAATATGCCAATCTGCGGGTCGTAAGCCATCCCGGGGAAATCAGTGTGATCGACTATTCCGAATGAAACATTGCCGCTCTCATCGAATTGGAATTCGTGCAAGAAATTTCCGCGTATCTCAAGCGCGCGGCGTAGAAAATCACTTGCCCTGTTGCCACGTAGCGTCGTTTTGCAGCCTATAGCCTGTCCTTTTCGTATCCCAAAAGTCGGCTGCGTTTTCTTTGCAACGGTCCGCACGGTAGCTTGTCCAGCTAGAGTCTTTACGATAGTCTCAGCATTAATGAGCTTCTGGCCGCCTTCTCCAACGCTGATATGGACGGTCACTTTGTCAAGCACAGGTGTCGTCATCGGATTACGATCAGCTTGTTTCTTCGCCTGTTCCTCGTTCACATCAAACACCACTGCTTCCAGTTACAAAGACGTAATCTTCAATAGTCTCAAACTGCGCATCATCTCGCTCAATTGTCACCATATTGGGCCGTGATCCTGTAGTCTTTTTTAGTTCGATAATTGTTCCCGTTTCTCCTGAATGCTTTCCTGCGACGATCATCGCGGTGCTACCAGGCTTACGCTCATAGCGTTCGGTGAGGTGATAATCTGGCAGAGATAATACAAGCGAGTCGCCGGTGTCATATTTTTCCTGAAGAAGCAGGTTAGTGCCATCATGCAAGTTGTACTGAAACCTTCCGCCTTTTAGTACAGTAATGTTGTCAACGCGAGCAAGCTTGCTTTGCGCTTCGTCATCGCTTATTTGAATTAACTCAAGCTTACCGCGTGGATTTGGCAGCATCCGATAATTCGTGCCCGCAACGGACAAAACATCAAAAAGACCGACGTGAGCTTTGTGATCCTTGATAGTCCGCCCGTTGACCTTAACAGCACCTTTATGAAGGATACGCTTCGCCTCCTTTGCGTTATCGGCAAGGCTTAGTATATCCCTCAGCACTATCAACATAGGAACCGCGTGCTTTGAATGGGCACCTGGAGAAGGCGCTACTACCCATTTGCTCGTTTTCTTAGCGATCGGCCAACTTTTTGGCGCAGAAATCCTTTTTTGGTGTATGCTAACCCCCTCCCAGTTTACGCGTGCGCATCTTGTCTTTCAGCTCGAGCTTCGTAATCATCACGTTAGATGGGTGGACGGGTCTTGCCACCTCAGAACCGTCAGCCTTGTGCACGGTCACCCCATCAACCTCTATGGACTCACGTTTAAGATTAACGCTGGCTATTTTTCCTTCATGGTTTCGGAAGTCTCCGCGCATTACCTTGACAGTGTCGCCTTTTCTAACTTGAGCGCTTCGACGGCTGTACTTCTTGGAGAGGGACTTTTCAAGTCGCGCGCGCAAAAATCTTTGGCGCGCGTGAAGAGGAGCCCTAGCTCTTGCCTTGTGTTGCTTTCTTGGATGTTTAGATACTACTCTATTTGCCACTGACATCCCTCAAACTATCATTTGGGCAACCGAAGCGATTTTTCCGAACCGTTCTGCGACTTCGCGAGCAACAGGCCCTTTGATCTCGGTCCCCCGAGGGTCACCGTTGTCGTCGGTGATGACGGCTGCGTTATCCTCGAATTTCACCCTCGTACCGTCAGGTCTTCTAAATTCCTTCTTTTGTCGTACAATTACGGCCTTAAGGATCTGTCGTCGCATATCAGGCGCCCCCTTCTTAACTGATACGACTACAAGCTCACCAAGTCCCGCTTTAGGCTGTCGCTTCTTTACGCCCCGATATCCTTTAACAGCGATAATCTCCAGCGTTCTTGCCCCTGTGTTGTCTACACAGTCGAGCTTTGAGCTGGTAGCGAGCGAGCGTGGAATCTTTGCCTTTAAGCCCTTCATAGTACCTGAATCACCACGAACGATTTTGTTTTAGATAACGGCCGGCACTCAGCTACGCTGACACGGTCTCCCGTCTTTGCTGTGATGCAATCGGGGTTATGAGCGTGCAGTTTTGATCTCCGCTTTTCGTACCGTTCGTATTTTGGCACATATTTGAAGTATTCTCGTCGCACCACCACGCTTCTCGTTGCCCGATCGCTTACTACTGTTCCGTCGATTAGTTGTCCTCGTACTGAAAGCGTTCCATGGAAAGGGCAGTTTTTATCCGTGCACTCTTTAGATGGTGGGGGGACATCAAACCCGATACTTTTACGCATGTTATCACCCGTTATGCCTTCTCTGTCTCTTTGCTGCACGGTCCTCAGGCCGCGCCACCAATAGGTCGCCGTTTATCCTCACTTGTGCACCATCAGGTAACGTGAATTCAAAAGTGTTAGAGTGTTTGGCAGCCATCTTTTCGCGCCCACAGCTTTCTATTGTCAGAACGTTTCTGCTCTCGTCGACGATCCTACCGTGTGTTCCAACGATGTCTCTGTTCGCACTCTCAATCACAGTGACGTCTAATCCAATGAGTTCATGATTCGTAATGTTTTGATGATCGATTCTCATCTTGCACCCATTG
>JAJRBK010000097.1 GCA_028679495.1 Methanobacteriota archaeon | reverse complement strand
GTCGTTCTCCCAGAAGGCGATGTTCAAAATGCCGAGGGCAACAAACCAAACCAGAGCAAACGCGGCCGAAACGAAGGCGATAAGCACGATCTGTCGGAGCTTCGGCACGCGATCCCCGACCGTAACGCCGAGCACAGGTTCGGTGGTGCGCTCTCTGGGGCCTTCGGTAGTTGTAGCATCTGTCATGTCGCCCTCAATTTCATCAGTTCTAGTTGGTTTCACTGGCTAAATCTTTCGTAGTCTACAGTCTGCTGGTTCCGTCTTGCGCTTAATCATTTCGATTTCTTTCGAAAAAGAGGCTGGCGCTCACTTCTGAATCACTACGAGTAAAGCCCTTACGGCAGTGGGCTCAAGCGTTAGTGCCTCACTAAATATCACGTGGCGAATGGACCATTCAAACAGGTTGCCTTCAAACACCAAAAAAGGTCTGGCTGAGAAACAGGCCAAGGGAGGATGAATGCCATTTGCGCCGGGTTTGAGAAGAGATGGCACTAACTCATCAGCATTCCTTCCTCACAGTGCTTGGACGCTACGCACAAGAGCTTCAAAGCGACGGCGGCAAGTTCATGCTCACCGGTGTGAGTGACGCCCTCAATGAGCAGCTAGGACGGCCTAAATATCGAGAGCTCCTTGTCACACGAGAAAAGGGAGATGCAGAAAAAAAGAAGAAGGGTGGATGGGTTACACCCACCTCCCCAAGAGGCCTGATACTATCAACGCTAACCCCAATACGATTAGACCTATTGCAAGCAAAGCTACTGCGGTGATCACGCCGAGCGAAGGGAATATTAGTGCCACAAAGCCGATTATGAGCACTATTATGCCGACGATTATCATTCCTGGAGTACCGCGTGCTATGAGCGCAACGCCAGCAAAGATCAACGCTAAAGCTACAAGCCAGCCCAGCGCCAGCCCTCCGGCGAATACTGGCCAGATAAGTACTGCTAGCGCGAGCAGGAATACGATCACTGACAGAATGAGGTTTAAAAGTCGCCGCCATCCTGAGATGCCCGTTGAAAAAATGCGGACGAATTCTATGATGCTTATGATAAGGAGACCTATTGCGAGGAATGCTATGAGCGTCGCTGCGGCTACTCCCGGATACGCAATTGCGTAGGCGCCCAACGCAAGGGCGATTATACCGGCGATGATCTCGGCGATGCGGAGCCACATAGGAGTCTTCTCTTCAACCATTTGTTCACCTCCTGTTCGTTGAAACGTGTAGCCAAGTTGTTTTTGCAATGTATTTAACCTGATCGCTTTGCTAACAAGGCCGAAACGAGTTTAAACTCAGAGAGAGGGAAGAGCAGATTCGCTTTTTGTTATGGCTATCGGAGACTATTCGGCGCTGCCAACGCATCACTTAGCGTGGTGCAACAATGACTCACCGTATCTCAGCACGACAGATGTCTCGATCTGCCGTTGCGGAATATCCCAATACCGTTGGAGCAGCCTGTCTTTTTCTTCACGCGAAACAAGCTCAAATCCATGGCGCTTATAGAATCGAATCGCCCAAGTTGCATCTTTCCACGTTCCGACAAGAACCTCAGGAGCATACGTAAGACCTATGAGGTACCGAAGAAGAGCGCTTCCAACGCCCTGTCTCTGGAAATCAGTAGACACATAGCAGTGGCGTATCAAATCGACGTCGTCACAATGTTGAATGCCAGCGATGCCTCGCAAGGTGTCTCCGTGCACCCATCCGTAAAATTGAACCCCCGCTCCAATCTCATCAGCCAGTTCTTCAGCTGACATGTAAGGGTCTTTCCATCGATCGTGTGGGATAACCCCCTCATATGCGTGTGCAGCATCGTTAATGATCGTGAGAATGGCCGCTCTATGGCCTGGGAGCAATTCAACAATTCCTTGCACGTCTAGTCACGCCCCTGGCAAATGATCCATTTCATCAATTCTCTTTTTCTGCAGCAGCATGCTCCTTATTAAAAAACGTCAGGAACGTTATCAAGCAACACGACGATATTATCTAGCAGAATCCTAATCGCGCTTGCATAGTCACATGATGTTTCAGCGAATAAAGCCATTATCGACACTTGCTGCCTTAGTCTGTGCGTGGCGTCTATATGAAGAGATGGGAAAAAGGTGAGTATTGACGCTCCTGACTAAGTATTTCAGTTGTGGCGCTCCGCTACTCCTTCCTCTGCTTAAGTTTTTCGTATTCTCGTCCTGCCGTCCTATCGCTCATACCCGTTCCTACCAATGCCCTCGCACTGTGCAGTAAAGACCACTGAAGAGTTGCTCGTCAAACTGTTTACGCAAGTTCGATCTTGTTGTGTGGGATGCCCTTGTACTCTCTGGCGTCTGTCAAATTCTTGCTCAGCCCTTGATGAAGGCGAGCAAGTCGGCGTTCAACTTATCCTGGCAGATGGTAGGAAGGCCGTGTGGCGCCCCTCGGTAGACCTTTAACGTCGCCTGCGGCGCGATTTCGACAGTGCGTAGCGCTGTGAGTTGCATTGGGACTATCTGGTCGTCGTCGCCGTGCACGACTAACGTAGGTATCGTCATCTTTTTCAAATCCTCGGTAGAGTCCGTCTCGGAAAATTGCTTGATGCACTCATACACGCCAGCGATGCCCGCCAACATTCCTTGTCGCCAGAAGGATTCACGAACCCCCTCAGATATTTTTGCACCAGGTCTGTTATAACCGTAGAAGGCCAGCGTAAAGTCTTGGAAAAACTGCGCGCGGTTGTCAAACACATGTTTGCGCATGTCGTCAAACACAGCGAGCGGCAAGCCACTGGGGTTATCTGCAGTTTTGAGCATCAATGGCGTGACCGCCCCGATAAGCACTGCCTTAGCAACGCGGGATGCGCCGTGCCGCCCGATGTAGCGAGCGACTTCACCACCGCCTGTGGAGTGGCCGACCATCATCATCTCGTGCAGGCCCAGCGCGTTGACAAGATCGGCAAGATCGTCCGCATATTGGTCCATCGTATTGCCGTCCCACGTCTGTTCCGAACGTCCGTGACTGCGGCGATCGTGGGCAATCACGCGATAGCCGTTTTGCGCCAGAAATAGCATCTGGGCATCCCATGCGTCGGCACTGAGGGGCCAACCGTGACTGAATACTATGGGCTGTCCGTTGCCCCAATCCTTGTAGTAGATCTGCGTGCCGTCTTCGGTTTTGATTGTGCTCATTTTTTTCTCTCCTTGAATTGAGAAACATTAGTATTTTTTTTGTCACAGGATCTCTAATTCGTTTATTCGACGTCTTTGCTTGAGTCAAAACGTTGAAATCGCGTTCGCTGATTTCACGTCCCGTTCTAATGAGACGATGCCGATAACGAAGCGGATGTGTTACGGGCGCATGCGTGACCGTGTACAGAGACATTTCCGGATGTGCGCACCCATCTCCGTTAACAGAACGTCATAGTTCAAGAGCGTTTGCTGACGTACACCCGTAACGAATCCATGTGATGTGACGAGCAACTCATAAAACTCGTCTGTCACATTGGCAATTCGATTTCATCCATAAAAACGCTGCACAAGGATATTGCATTATTTGCGCCCGCCCACGCCTACATCCGCGTGCCTTTCTAAGTTTAGATACGACCTCACTCAGTAAGATCTTGCGAAAAGCTGAGATCGTTCAACGTATGCTTTCCGATGACGTCTAAGAGACGCATTCTCCTAAGTAGCGACGTCTGCAGGCGTATCCTCTCGTGGCGGGTGATCGTTAACGCACCGGCAACAGCATCCTTGTGGCACACTGCTTGCCTCGCTTTGTATGTGGATGCCGTTTGGCGTTCCATCAGCAGTGACCGTGACGGTACCCTTATCACATGTGCTCCACAATGCGCCTTTAAAATAGTCGAAATTTTGTGTCCCTTGGTGCAATCCCTCA
Source organism: Methanobacteriota archaeon (assembly GCA_028679495.1). Classification (GTDB taxonomy): domain Archaea; phylum Halobacteriota; class Bog-38; order Methanoflorentales; family Methanoflorentaceae; genus Methanoflorens. The sequence continues at coordinate 905 of JAJRBK010000097.1, read as the reverse complement.
CAGTAGGGCTCGCTCGTGCGCAGCTGCGGGCCAAACGTCATGACCACATAGCGAGGCTTTACCACGCTGTAGAACGCATCGTCCGGTGTGCTAAACCCGTGATGACCGAGCTTGAGCACGTCTGATGAGAGGTGCTGGCTTTGTATGGGGTCAGCGAGCATGGCGGCATCAGCATAGCTGTTTCCTGGGAGACTCGTGTCACCGGCAAGCAGGAAATGAACCTGTTCGTAGCCGATTCGTAAAACGAGCGAGTTTTCGTTGATTGCTGCATGATTGCTCGTCCCTTGGTTATCCTTAACACGTTTTTGGAGGCTGGCAGTAAGCGCCGCGTTTGGACTGAGCACAAAGGTTGCGGCATCTTTTTGTGAAGCGCTGTCTCGTCCAACGTCAATCGTGTCTCCAGCCTGTACGATCACGCGGTTTACGTGCCTGTCTTTCAGCTGCATAAGGTACGCGTCGATTGAAGCGCGCTCACGATTGTTGGCTGTCTGCAAGTTGTGCACCATCGGAAAGCCTGCGTCGTAGGCTTCGTCTACGGTGAACCTCCCGTCTTTGAGCAGCTCAGTGAGGCCGTCAATATGATCCCAGTGCTCGTGGGTGCACACAATGGCATCGAGGTGGGTGATCCCCTTCTGTGCAAGGTACGGGACAACATAGGTGCGGGCAGTATAGCTCCCGCCGGCATCAACGAGCATGCGCTTGCCGTTCGGGTACGTGAGGAGGAGGGCATCCCCTCGTCCAACGTCGATTGCCGTCATGCTCAGCGTCGTGTTCGGTAGCACAGATGTGCCCGCTGCAGAGGTCGCTGTGCTCGTGGACGTCGTTGTTACCGTGCGCGTAGGCGTGCTTGTTGGTGTAATGCTCGGCGTTGGGGTCGGTGACGCGGTCGGGCTTGTGCACCCGGC
>JAJRBK010000096.1 GCA_028679495.1 Methanobacteriota archaeon | reverse complement strand
GGGCGAGGTTCAGGGAGTGTTTGCCGCGGCACGGGATGTTACCGATCGGAAACGCGCAGAAGAGGAGCTGCAACGTTACTCAGATCACCTCGAAGCTATCGTCGAGGAACGTACCGCCCAGCTCAAGGATGCCGAACGTTTGGCGGGCATCGGCGAGACCGCTGCCATGATCGGCCACGACCTCCGCAACCCACTGCAAGCGTTACAGTTCTCTCTCGAGCTTGAGCGGATGTACTTTGATGCCATGGCTCCTGAAGTGAGAGAGAGTCCCAAAGCTGTAAAAACGATTCAACTCTTTTCGAACATGGAACAGCAGATCCAGTACATGGATAAGATCGTCTCTGACCTACAAGATTACGCGCGCCCCTTACAGCTTGAACGGGAGGAGGTGAGCGTTGCTGCACTCATCGATAGCGCACTCTCTGTACTCACGATTCCCGAATCAATCAGCGTGCACGTCGACGTCGCCCCCTCGATAACAGTAACGGTCGACGCCCACTTTATGCAGCGGGTAATCACCAACCTCATTACCAATGCAGTACAGGCGATGCCACAGGGCGGAGAGCTCACGGTCGGAGCAGCAGTGAAAGATGGCGCGGTGGCAATAACCGTTCAGGATACCGGTGAGGGCGTTCCTGAAGATATGAAGGAGACGCTCTTCTCCCCACTTGCGACCGGCAAAGCAAAGGGAACAGGACTGGGCTTGGCGGTCGTCAAACGGATCGTTGAGGCGCACGGCGGCACCATCGAGTTTGAGAGCGACGAAGGAAAGGGGACGACATTTACCGTAACGCTCCCTCAAACGGCTGATTGATCTTTTTACTTCTACTTGAGAGTCACATCTCCCCAATACCGCATATAGATGTCATACACGTGCTCGGGTAGGGGGTGCTTGTAGTGAGACCAGTCAACGCCAGAGACACCGTGGGTGAGGATATACGCTCTGTTGGATTGATCCCAACCGATAACGTCACCGTGTTGCTCAGCAAACTTCCTTAAGTCACCGAGCACAAAATGTCCTTTGAACCGCGACATGGGGATCCTCTGCCGATCTAACCACCTGCTCAACGAACCGTGCTTGAAAATAAGCTCCGCATCTTTCCTTCCAGCGAGGAGCGGACGAACGACTTTCATCACGCATCCGTGTAGAGGGACAAAGTGAGCCATGCGAATCTTATGTTGGTCAGGGTTTACAAGCAGCACTGGTTTGTAATTTCCCAACGCCTCCCTGAACTGACCAACGGTCAAGCGAGATGTCGTGGCAGTACTTCGTTGACCGGTATACGCGCCAAAGATGATGAACGCAGTGTACTGCTGCGACCGCTCTCTCGGTATCTCTCCTGCTGCTTCTGCGCTTTTAATACGTGTTAGAACGTTTCTGATGTCCTCCTGTGTGATAACGCGCGAGGTGACAGCTTTGCGAATCTTAACCGTTTTCGGCTTCTCTAAGAACACTTCGAACGCTGCATACCGGTGTCCAGTCGCGTCTTCGTGAGGTGCTTAAGGAACGCCTTGGCGAATGCGAGCATCTTACCGTGGCTCCACGAGCTACGATAACGCTCAAGCGTTTCGGTGCGCAGGCGATTCATCGTTTGACGTGAGATTACTCCAAGGGTCTTTCGCCATAATGCTTCTGCTGAACGCCTGATCCAGTCGCAGGATTTATTCGCCAATCCAATGAGACGACTCTCGACATAACCTGATAGCTCATCTGCCGTAAAGGGTAACGCGAGATCGTTTAGCGTCTCTCCTGATTGATGGCCTGAAAACAAGTTGTAGCGATCAGGGCTGGCTGCTGTTGTGGGACACCCATCACAGGATGACCTTTTCGACTGCGTAGACAACTTTTGCCCAAAAGTAGACAACTCACAGTCGGAACCATTAAGCTCCGTAGAGCCCGCTATTCCCTCCAAGCACCCTAAAACCGACTGAGCTCGGCGAGCAAAGCGAGTCGAGCGGCCGCCTCCTACAGGCGAAAGCACTCCGTGATTCAATTTCGTCAATTGCGTTGCACTAGCATATCAGAGCTACAGACTTTCTGACACAAATGCATTTATACGCACATTATCGGCCATGCTCTTCTTGAGCACGCTGAGATTCGGTCGATCGTGCATCATCAGCTGAGCTCGGTTCTGCGGCCCCGCCTTGACGTGCGGCGCGCTGTGTCATCCGCTTCTTGATTGCGCCTCCAAGTATGAGCGCCGTCGCGGTGGCGAGGGCAATATACCCGAGTTCAATCGTACTAGTCGTTGCGATAGTAACGGCGAGCAGGATGGACGCAAGGGGCGCGTCCAATACGACCGTGACGGTTGCCGCCACGATACACGTGAAGAGCAATGCGACCGGTACGCTCGGAAAAAGCAGGCTGAGCGCGAGTGCTATCATCGTGGAGGCGAAGATCACCGGAAAGATCGGTCCGCCGAGATACCCACTTTTAAACGAGAGCGCGAAGAGGAGCACCTTGAGGATCGCGAACCCGAAGAGGACCAAGACGCCGTATGCAGCCGGGTTGGCGACGATCGAGCCGACCTGGGCTTCGCCGGAGAACATGAGCTCAGGAATGAAATAGGCGACAATCGCGATGACGATTCCCCCTGCCATGACACGCTCGATAAAGCGGTCTTTAAATATGCGATCCATTACCTTGCCGAAGATCTGAAACGAAATGCCGATGAAGAGTGCAATGAGGACTCCGACGATACCTAATAGAATCGCATAAATCGCGAACCCGGGCGCCAGTGTAGCTATTGGTGTAAAGGGGATGCTCGACGCGAAGGCCGGAAATCCAATCAGCGCAAAAAAGATGTATCCAATGGCTCCCGCCACGAGATTCCACGCAAGGAATTGCAACGCTCCCTCGTTATCGCCTTTTTCTAATTCAGTTGCAAGCACCGCAGAGAAGAGGGGATTCCCGATGAGGCCGTTGAACGCTGAAGCAAGGCCAGCGAACACAAATCCGAACATCGTCTTCTCGGCAAGTTTCAGCTTCGTTCCGAGCCACATCGTGATTTGTACCACAAGCGTCGTGAGTGGGCCTTCGGGTCCGACGCTTGCCCCGGAAAGCAACGAGAAAAAGGACGTGAGCAGCGCGCCAGGAAACGTCGAGTAATCGGGGTGGCCTCCACCTTTTAGCTCCTGCTGCATACCTCCGTGGATCGCGTTCGGGGCACGGAGGTATTTGCCGCACAGCCCAACGAGGAACGAAAAGACGAGGACAAGAACCGGGACCATCCAGCGGTTTGCTGTGACAAAGTCGTTCTCCCAGAAGGCGATGTTCAAAATGCCGAGGGCAACAAACCAAACCAGAGCAAACGCGGCCGAAACGAAGGCGATAAGCACGATCTGTCGGAGCTTCGGCACGCGGTCCCCGACCGTAACGCCGAGCACAGGTTCGGTGGTGCGCTCTCTGGTGCCTTCGGTAGTTGTAGCATCTGTCATGTCGCCCTCAATTTCATCAGTTCTAGTTGGTTTCTCTGGCTAAATCTTTCGCAGTCTACAGTCTGCTGGTTCCGTTTTGCGCTTAATCATTTCGATTTCGTTCGAAAAAGAGGCTGGCGCTCACTTCTGAATCACGACGAGTAAAGCCCTTACGGCAGTGGGCTCAAGCGTTAGTGCCTCACTAAATATCACGTGGCGAATGGATCGTTCGAACAGGTTGCCGTCAAACAACAAAAAAAGGTCTGGCTGAGAAACAGGCCAAGGGAGGATGAATGCCATTTGCG
>JAJRBK010000095.1 GCA_028679495.1 Methanobacteriota archaeon | reverse complement strand
TTGACAGTCTTATTATCAGGTTCAAAAACAACTTTGAATTCTTTCGTCAAATTGCCCCAAATCCTCGCGCTATCCTTAGAATTCAGACGTCTTCATATACGGTACTTTTTTATATATAAGTTGTGAGGTGCTTGGAGCCGTACGTATTCAGGCGAAAGCGTTAACGTTATGAACAACCATTAGCACCGCGGCGACGGACACACATGATCATCATCGGCGGCAACATCAACGGGTATTCAACGTCGATAGGCGCCATCATCGATCAACGAGATCAGAAGACTGTTCAAGATCTGGCCATCAAACAAGTCGATGCGGGGGCTCAGATTATCGACCTCAATGTCGGCCTCAGCCGGGACGACGCTGTTGAGGTGATGAAATGGTTAGTAACGACCGTACAAGATGTGATCGACGTTACTATCTCCATCGATACTAATAAGATAGACGTGATGAAAGCAGGCGTCAATGAAGTCAAAGGAAAGTCTATGATAAATTCGATCCCTGCCGAACAGGAGAAGATGGCCACGCTTTTTCCGCTGGCCGCCGAACACGATTCAGACGTTATCTGCATGACGATGGATGAAAAATATATCCTCGGGGATGTAGACAAGCGCTGTGAACTCGCGGCTACGCTCGTTGCCAACGCCTGCGAGTACGGTATTGATGTCGAGAAGCTCTATGTCGATCCGGTCTGTCTGCCGGTGAGCACCGCGCAGGATCAAGCGCGAATAGTTTTGGAGGCGGTTGGGAGAATTGGCTTGCTTACAAGTCCTGTCTCAGTATTGAAAACGACCATAGGCCTCAATAACATCTCGCACAATACCAAGAACCCACGGTTAATGGAGAGGACATATCTCGCGATGCTGATAGGCGCAGGCCTCTCATCGGCGATCATAAGCACCGAGGATCGGGAGCTTTTAGATACCATCAAAACGTGCAACGTGTTGCTCAATAAGGACGTGTATGCCGACGACTATTTGAAAGCGTAGACTCGACGCACGTTCTCAAGGACGTGTTCGTCAATTTCTGTTTTAACGCCTCTGTGGAGGTCTGCAAACTTTTGCTAAAGCTTAAATAGCATCCTTTTTATTATACCGGATGGGTTTGCTCACATGAAACAACAGATACTTTACGAGATCAAACATGCTGAAGCAGAAGCCCAGCGGATGATCGATGAAGCTCAGATCCAAAGACGGGATACCGTCGAGGATGCTAAGAAGAAATCGTTTGAAATTACCGACGCGGCACAAAAAGAAGCGAGCAAAATAGCAGACGATTTGAACGCGAGTGCCGATTTAGAGATAGATAGAATTACGCAAGAAATCCACAAGGCGGGAGAAGCCGAAATTCTAAAAGTGAAAGAGCGCGCCGAGAAAAAGCGACCTGAGGCGCTGTCTTATCTGCTTGAGGAGTTTAAGAGGACGCAGTATGCTTGAGCCGAAAGCGATGACGAAGATCGTCATTGCAGGATCTAAAGAGTATATGGGCACCGCAATAGACGCGATGCATACGCGTGATGCTGTCCACATTGTTGACTTCGTCGATGAAAGTGAAGACTTCAAAATCGGCACACCGTACGAAAGCGCGACCAAGCTGTCGGAGCGCGCAATATCGCTTCGCTCCGTGGCGAGTTACCTCGGCATCAAGGGCAAAGAGGACATTTCGAATAAGTACCCGGCTGGTGCCATCAAGGAAACGATGGACGACAAAACGGAGTCTCTCAATTTTGAGGTCACGCAAGTAACTGACAAAATCAGTGAGATAGACTCCCGCATCAAGGACATTAACGACAAAAAGCGGTTGCTCGACCCCCTCAAGAGCTTTGACTTGCCACTCGATCTGTATCGTGATTATCAGTCACTAGCGGTGTTTGTGGGGACGCTCAAAGGATCACCAGCGATTAACGACATCACTGATGATTACGAACTGGAAACCACCCTCTATGGGCGAGGGAACGTGATCGCTCTTTTTGTACCCCGGCAATTCGAGGGCGACGTTCTAAAGCGTTTGCAAGATCAGAATTACTCAGCTCTCCCGCTCCCCGAAATGGAGGGCATTCCAAAGGACATACTCGCAGACCTGGATGCACGACTTGCCGACCTTGAGTCAGAAAAAGCAAAAGGAAAAGAGGACCTGAAAGGGCTGCGAGACGAATATATCGACTACGTCCTCGCCACCAACGAATATCTCTCGATTGAAACGCAAAAGGCAGAAGCGCCGCTCCGATTCGCTACGACGAAAAATGCATTCGTCATAGAGGGATGGATCCCGACGGAGGATCTTGAGAACGTGCAGGATGATGTAGACCGCGCCAGCGACGGACACGTTGTCGTTGCGGTCGACGTATCTGAAGCAGCCGATGTGGAAAAGGTCCCCGTGGCGCTGGACAACGCATACCTATCGCGACCACTCGAAGTGCTCGTTAAAGCGTTCTCCATTCCAAAGTACAACGAGATTGACCCGACAGCGTTCATGGTTTTTATGTATCCTTTTCTCTTTGGATTAATGCTGGGCGACATCGGTTATGGTGTGATAGTACTTGCAATCGCAGTCTTGATCAGCAGAAGGGTAAAATCAGGGGGCATGCACGATTTAGCGATTATCGCGCTCTATGGTGGAATATTTTCAATTATATTTGGATTCTTATTTAACGAGTTCTTTGGAGTGGAACTTTTTGGACACAGAGGCTTAACGGAATTTATCTATGTGTATCCAACGCTTCCGCGATTAGATAACGTGCTTACTCTGCTTATTGCAACGTTCGTTATCGGATTGCTAATGCTGTCACTGGGCTACGTCTTAGGATTCATTAACGAGTACCGTCAGCACGGACTAAAACATGCAGTACTCGCAAAGATGAGCTGGCTCTGTTTGCTGTGGGGGGGCGTTCTCGTCATCGCTCTCATCTTGCCGCCTCTTACCACGGGATCGGCAATTCAGCTGTCTACTGGATTGATAGCTGGTTTAGTCGTCGCCGTTGTGGGCTTCGTACTGCTGATCATGGGCGAAGGAGTCATTGGCATCGCGGAACTCCCAACACTTCTGTCTAACGTGCTATCGTATTCACGATTGCTTTCAATCGGTATTTCATCGACGGGCATCGCCCTTGCTGTAAACAGATTATCTGACGCGCTCTTCTTCTCGAAAGGGGGCGTTTTTGTGATCTTGGGCGTGGGGCTGCTAATTGCTGGACACGCGATAAATACTGCGCTTGGCATCTTAGACTGTGGGTTACAAGCTTTAAGATTGCACTACGTCGAGTTCTTCACGAAGTTCTATCGTGGAGGCGGTGTCAAATACAAACCGTTTGGTTTTGAGAGAAAATATACGGAGGAACAATAAAATGGTAGATCCAATTGGAGCAGGCATGATCGGCTTAGCAGCAGCTATAGCGGTCGGTGCGACAGGAATCGCAGCCGCGTTAGGCGAGCAAGTTATCGGTTCAGCGGCTATAGGAGTCATGGCGGAAGATGAAGGTTTCTTCGGGAGGGGTCTGGTCATGACCGTTATCCCTGAATCTATTGTCATCTTCGGACTTGTTGTGGCGTTGATATTGCTCTTCGTGACGTTGCCATCTTTATAGGTTGAGAACCTATGGGTTTAGAAGTCGTTGTTCAAGACGTCCTGGCACGAGGAGAGGAAGAAGCCGATCGCATCAAGCGGGAAGGGACGGATGAGGCGAATGCCATAATCGCCGGGGCTGAAAACACAGCACGCCAGATCCTTAAAGAGAAACGGGAGCAGGCGATCGAGCAGATTGACCGTCGGAGAAAAAGGGAAATATCAACCGCGAATCTTGACGTCAAGCGAGCTATCCTTAACGCTAAGAAAGAATTACTTGATGGGATCTATGATGAAGCGATCGAAGTGTTAGCTTCTCTTCCCGAATCAGAGCGAGAGACCATCATCAAAAAGCTGCTGGAATCGCAAACAGAGTTTACGCGGGTATTTTCAAACAAGAATGATGAATCCTTAGTGCGCCGAATTAGCCACTTAGAGTACGGCGGAACGATTTCCTGTTCGGGCGGCGTAATGTTAGAAAATGAGGATGGCACTGTCATACGCGATCTGACCTTTGACACGCTCCTCAGAGACGCGCGTGAGAAATCCTTAAAGCAGCTCTTAGAGATTTTGAATGTGTGAGCAGCGATGAAAGCGCCCTCAAAAAAGCGCAGATATGGGGGATCCTCGGTCAAAGCGAGATACGCCTATGGCACTGCACGAGTGCACGCAATGAAGGTGAAGCTCTTTCCGAAGGAGACCTACACAAAACTGCTCGCAATGACGCTTCCTGAACTAACGCGGTTTATTGAAGAGTCGGAGTACAAAGCCGAAGTCGACGAACTCGCACGGAAATACTCCGGTATTGACTTAATCGAGTTCGCCACTCATTTAAACTTGGCTCGAACGTTTATAAAGCTCAGGGAGATGACGATGGGCGAACCTCACGAGTTGATCGTGGAGTACCTGAGACGCTGGGATATTCGGGAAATCAAAACCATACTGAGAGGAAAAAGGTACGGGGCCTCTGATGAGGAGATACTGCGTGTGCTCGTGCCCACCGGTGAACTCTCCCTCGATTTCCTACAGAATCTTGTGAGGAAGCCGAGTGTTGAAGAGGTCATTGCGGCGTTAAAGGGCACGGTCTATTACGATATTATCAAAGACATCGACTATTCGGAGTCATTCACGGAGTTGGAAGACGCACTTGACAAGTTCTACTACCTTAGGATGGTTGACTCCGTCTCCAAGATACGAGGCTCCTCGCTGTATTTGCGTGTTATTGAGATGGAGATCGACGTAGCTAATTTAAAGACGTTGTTCAGGTTACGAAATGCAGGTATTTCGGGCGCTCGAGTGCCCGAGTACATTATACCTAACGGCCTGTATCTCACCGATCAGGAGATCGAAAAGATGGCAAATGCGCCTTTCGAGGAATTTGTCGCTCTGTTGAGCACATACCCGTATTGGAGTGCCATTTCCGACATTGTCACCGAGCGAATGGAGTCACTGAGCAAAATCGAACTTCGGCTCGACAAATACTTAAATGAGCACGTGTGGAAAACCTCTACGTATTATCCGCTGACTGTGCTCCCGATGCTAGGCTACATGTTGAGCAAGGACACGGAAGCGGGAAATATCCAGGCGATAGCGCGAGGTAAAGAGGCAGGCCTCCCAGAAGACATCATCAAGGACCATCTGCTGCTGTAGAAAAATATAATTTAAGGCGGATAATATATAATAAATGGGTGGTTCGCGTGGAAATTGCGGTTGCTGGCAATGCGGATTTTGTCACCGGCTTTCTGCTAGCGGGTGTGCGAAAAACGTTTATCACTACTGACACTGATCTGGAGCCGACACTTAAGAAGATCCTTAAGGACGAGGAGATCGGGATCTTAATCATCAATAGCGACGATGTTGAAAAGCTGTCGACGCCTTTGCGAATAGCGTTAGACGATTCCGTCGAACCGACAGTCATTTCGATTGGCGGAGCCGGAGAGGAGCGCACCCATTTGAGAGAGAAGATAAAGCGATCTGTAGGTGTTGACCTGTGGAAGTAGGACAAAAGGGAAGGATATACAGGGTAGCAGGACCTGTCGTCACCGTTACCGGAATCGAAGCGAAGATGTACGACTTGGTCAAGGTAGGTGACGAAGGCCTCATGGGAGAGGTAATCGAGATTGACAGGGACAAGTTCATCATTCAAGTGTATGAGGATACGTCGGGCCTTAAGCCAGGAGAGCCCGTTGAGAACACCGGGCTACCCCTCTCGGTCGAGTTGGGGCCAGGTCTGTTAAGTTCGATTTACGATGGTATCCAGCGCCCGCTTCCAGTGTTGAATAAGCGACTGGGTGATTTCATCGAGAGAGGCGTCGCAGCTGCGGGTCTCGATCACTCAAAGAAGTGGGACTTCGTGCCTGAGGCGAAGCCGGGCGACGAGGTCCGTGGAGGGCAATCCATCGGCTACGTGCAAGAAACCGCGAACTTGAAGCACAAGATCATGGTTCCGCCTAACAAAACCGGAATGATAAAAACCATCGAGCAGGGAGAGTACACCGTCGACGACGTGATCGCCACCCTCGATGACGGAACGGAACTCAAGCTCATGCAGGAATGGCCCGTCCGCGTGTCCAGACCAGTAAGTGAGAAGCTGATGCCTGATACCCCTCTTGTGACAGGGCAACGAATTCTGGATGCGCTTTTCCCAGTGGCGAAAGGCGGCACAGCAGCTATTCCTGGACCATTTGGTTCTGGAAAGACGGTCGCGCAGCAACAACTCGCGAAATGGTCGGATACGCAGATTGTGGTATACATCGGTTGCGGAGAGCGCGGCAACGAGATGGCCGACGTGCTGACCGAATTCCCTGAGCTTGAAGACCCTCAAACAAACGCGCCGCTTATGGACCGAACCGTACTTGTGGCGAATACCTCAAATATGCCTGTTGCAGCACGTGAGGCATCCGTCTATACGGGCATGACCGTCGCCGAGTATTTCCGCGATATGGGGTATGATGTCTCGCTGATGGCAGACTCGACGTCTCGATGGGCTGAGGCGATGCGTGAGATCTCTTCGCGTCTGGAGGAGATGCCAGGTGAAGAGGGGTATCCCGCCTATCTTGCTGCAAAGCTCGCAGAGTTTTACGAACGCTCGGGGCGTGTCAAGACTCTGGGTGGTGACGAGGGCTCCATCACTGTTATCGGTGCTGTGAGCCCCCCCGGAGGCGATTTCTCAGAGCCCGTGACCCAAAACACGCTCAGGATCGTTAAAGTGTTTTGGGCGCTTGACAGCAAGCTCTCACAACGGCGTCATTTCCCGTCAATCAACTGGCTCGATTCATACAGCCTTTATACACAAAACCTCGCGGAATGGTTTGTAGATCACGTTGCGGGAGATTGGGAAGGACTGAGAATGCGGGCTATGGCGATACTGCAGAAAGAAAGCGAACTTCAGGAAATCGTGCAGCTGGTGGGATCCGACGCACTGCCTGATGATGAGCAACTAACACTTGAGGTAGCGCGCATGATTCGAGAATACTTCTTGCAACAAAATGCCTATCACGAGGTAGATACCTACTGTCCGCTTCAAAAGCAGCATGATATCCTCGCGGCCATCATGGTTTATGACGACCTCGCGAGAAACGCTCTTAACATGGGGAAACTCGTCGATGATATCATAAACATCCCAGCAAAAGCAGAGTTGGCGCAAATCAAGTTTGAGGAAGAGTACGGGTCAAGGCTTGAGGAGATCGAAACGGCCATGCGAACAGAACTGGCATAGGGTGAAGAAAATGAAAGAATATCGAACAATAACATCCATCGCGGGGCCCCTTGTTTTCGTTGAGAAAACAGAGCCGGTCGGGTATATGGAGCTTGTCAACGTCATCCTAGCAGACGGAACGGTAAAGAGAGGACAGGTTCTCGACACATCCGAAAAGCTGGTAGCACTTCAGGTATTCGAAACGACGGCGGGCATTGACACGCATTGCAGAATACGGTTTACCGGCGAAGTCATCAAGATGCCCGTCTCGAAGGAAATACTCGGTCGAATACTCTCGGGGTCAGGTGAACCGCTCGATGGCGGACCGGAAATCGTGCCTGAAAAGCGACTCGACGTCACAGGCGCGGCGATTAACCCCTATGCGCGAGACAACCCGTCTGAATTCATCCAAACCGGCGTTTCCACGATCGATGGGATGAACACACTCGTCAGAGGTCAAAAATTACCCATCTTTTCTGGATCAGGTCTTCCGCATAACGACCTAGCGCTGCAGATCGCACGGCAGGCGAAAGTACTAGGCGCAGAAGAAGCCTTTGCTGTCATCTTCGTGGCTATGGGCATCACTGCTGAAGAAGCGCAACACTTTATGAACGACTTCGAGAGAACCGGGGCGCTGGAGCGCGCCGTCGTGTTCCTGAACCTTGCAGACGATCCAGCCATTGAGCGATTGATCACCCCACGACTTGCGCTCACCACGGCTGAGTACCTCGCCTACGAGCACGACATGCACGTGCTCGTCATCCTGACTGACATGACGAACTATTGCGAGGCGCTGCGGCAGATTGGTGCTGCACGAGAGGAGGTGCCCGGCCGCCGGGGCTATCCCGGATACATGTACACTGACCTCGCGTCCGTTTATGAACGCGCCGGGCGAATTCGAGGGAAGATGGGCTCCATCACGCAAATCCCGATTCTTACCATGCCTGGTGACGATATCACGCATCCCATCCCCGACCTCACGGGCTACATCACCGAAGGGCAGTTCGTGATATCTCGTGAGCTGCACAGGCGAGGCATCTACCCGCCTGTGAACGTACTCCCTTCGCTTTCACGTCTCATGAACTCGGGGATCGGAGTTGGAAAGACGCGAGAAGACCACAAGGCCGTGTCTGATCAGCTGTACGCTGCGTACGCTGAGGGGAAGGACCTGCGCGGGCTTGTGGCCATCGTCGGGAAGGAGTCACTCTCAGATCGCGACAAGACGTTTCTAGAGTTTGCAGACGCCTTTGAGGATAAATTCGTTCGACAGGGCTACGAGGAGGATCGCAGTATCGAGTACACGCTCCAACTCAGCTGGGACTTGCTTGCGACGCTGCCAGAAGCACAACTGACCAGAATCGACCGGAAGCTTATCGAGAAATATCATCCAGCACACGTTGCTAAGAAGGTTGCGGAGCCTGTGCCGGCAGCCTCTTCGTAACGTGGCTAATAGTCGTGAAGCACTCGATGAGTTTTGGCGCCGCCATACTCATCGTTCGATTCAGGAGAGCACATGGCTTTAAGGGAACTGAAACCAACTCGATCGGAATTGCTCGAGATTAAGAAAAAAATACGGCTTTCGGAGTCAGGGTACAACCTGCTAAAAATGAAGCGAGACGGACTCATACTAGAGTTCTTCGACGTCCTTGAAAAAGCCAAAGACGCGAGCATAGACCTCGCAAACAAGTACAAAATCGCTAAAGAGAAGATCGATGTCGCAAAAATGGTCGAAGGGATAATTGAAGTCTATTCCGCTGCATTTGCCTTAAAGCAAAAGCCTGAGGTAACTTTGACCAGCAGAAGTTTAATGGGCGTCGTCGTCCCCGAGGTAGAGTTCACTGGAATTGCTCAGGACATAGATGAGCGCGGGTACGGCATAATCGGGACATCGTCAGCAATTGATGAGGCCGCAGCCGAGTATGAAGAGCTCCTAAGTAAGATCATACGTGCTGCCGAGGTCGAAACCGCTGTGAAGCGACTGCTTATGGAAATCGAACGGATCAAACGCCGCGTGAACGCACTTGAATTTCGGGTGATTCCAGACTTGAAAGAGGCAGAGGCGTTCATTGTGTTTAGGCTTGAAGAAATGGAACGTGAAAACATCTTCAGGCTTAAGAAAATCAAGAAAAAGGCGGAAGCTTCCGAAGCTGCGTGAGGCGAAGCTATCAACTGTTGCGCCACCCTTTTCGCTGCCCTCTCTGTCGACCGTCTGAACAGAAGAGTCGTTCAAGAGCAGACGGCAATGCACCAAGTGATGAAATAGCGTTGCAGTGCACTCAATGTGTGCCTATAGACTCTAATGAACCGATCTGCCGAACCAATCTCGAAAAAGCTATATCTAAACGTAGTCAAAATAGTACCATGGGTGTTATCTCATGCCTGAAGTCCGAGATGAGGAAGTCGGGAGACGACTGTTTCAGATACACAAGGAGAAAGCTGTTGAGGTTGCGTTAGAAAAAACACGGCGAAAAATGCCGTTAGAGTGGCAGTCATTCACTTCATCAGACGTCGATATACTCAAGTACATACTGGGGGAGGCCTGGGTTTCCATCAAGCGGAGCGAGTGGGAAAGCGTCTCTTTTGCAACGCTCACAAAGAAGGATTTAGAAGGCATCATACGCGTGGCAAAGCAAGTGAGCAATAAGGAAAAGCCAGAGAAAGTGGCGATTGATGAAGTCTGCTGCGCGATAATGAGCAAGAAATAGCCGGTTCTATTTGTCTTCTGCACCCACGAGGTTCAAAATCATTTTAGCGACGCGTGCATCGGCCGACTGATTCGCGCTACGTAACGCCGGCCGAAGCACTTGGCTGTTTGTTCTTTGCGGCCTTTCGTCTCCGTTCGAGGATCTTTTTCACTTTCTTAAGCCGGTACAAGTCCTCCCGCTCCCTCTCGTCGATGGATATCTTGATGTATCTCGCTTGTCGTTTTAACTCAGGTATGAGCACTTGTTCGAGGGCATTCACTCGCCTTCTATTCATTTGAATTTCGTCGCCTAACCTTCTAAGAGATGTTTCAGTTTCTGCCAGTCCGATGATCAGGTCCAGTTCCATTTCATACTTCTCTGCCGTTTCATCGATCCTTCCGCTCGTCCCGATCATGCTGTAACCGCGTTCGAGGACGCTTTTTGTTACACTTTTTCGCTCAATGAGTGGAACGGGAACCCCCATTATGTTCCTTCCCCGAATTTCCAGGGATACGCCTCTTTTCGTCGCGAAAGACGCTGATTTTAAAGCCACTAGATCGTCAACCGCTTCAGCGACGCACAAAGAGCGTTGGGCAGCGCCCGCTGCGGTTTCCAGTTCTTCTCGTGATTTTGAGACCGATCCCATTATGTTGAAGAACTCCTGAATGAGAGCATCCATTTTTTCGCGCAGGAGGTCTCTCCCCTGTTCTGCCAACTTTATCTGGCCACGCTTCCTGATCAATTCCATTCGTGTCGGCTTGACTTGTTCCACGTCAGCTCTCCTTGTGAACGGGATGATATTTTTGGATATAGTCCAGTTTTATTCTCTTGAGCTCTTCTTCCGGAAGCACTGAGAGGAGGTCCCAGCCTATCCCGAGTGTCGTTTCGATGCTTCTGTCTTCGTCTCCTTGCGAGATGAATCGCCGCTCAAATTCGTCGGCAAACTCCACATACTTCTTATCTAACTCAGTGAGAGCCTCTTCACCGACAATCGCAACTAGTCGTCGCAAATCCCTGCCGTATGCGTACGATGCATACAGCTGATCTGCCACGTTCCGATGATCCTCTCTGGTTTTTTCCGCTCCTATCCCCAAGTTCATCAGGCGAGACAAGCAGGGAAGCGCGTCAATAGGGGGATCAACGCCTCTTCTGTACAGATCTCTGCTCAGCACGATTTGCCCCTCGGTGATGTAGCCAGTCAGATCGGGCACAGGGTGGGTGATATCGTCGTCGGGCATCGTTAATATCGGAATTTGCGTAATAGAGCCTCTTTTTCCTTTAATCCTTCCCGCGCGTTCATAAATAGACGCAAGGTCAGTGTACATGTATCCGGGATAGCCCCGGCGGCCGGGCACCTCCTCGCGCGCCGTGGAAATCTCTCTCAACGCGTCGCAGTAATTTGTCATGTCGGTAAGAATAACGAGCACGTGTAGGTTGTGGGTATAGGCGAGGTATTCTGCAACCGATAATGCACACCGCGGCGTAGCAACTCGCTCAATGGTGGGGTCGTCTGCCAAATTCATGAAGAAAACGACGCGCTCCAGCGCCCCCGTGCGTTCAAAATCTCTCATAAAGAACGACGCGTCTTTATAGGTGATGCCCATTGCGGCAAAAATGACGGCAAAGTTCTCTCCTTCGCCCAGCACTTTGGCCTGCCGCGCTATTTGGGCTGCTAAGCGGTTTGCCGGCAATCCAGAGCCAGAGAATATAGGCAGCTTTTGTCCACGAACTAGCGTGTTCAAGCCGTCGACGGCCGACATGCCGGTTTGGATAAAGTCAGCCGGTTTATCGCGCGCGTACGGGTTTATGGGGGTTCCGGCGATATCGACACTCTCCTCTGAGACGATAGCTGGGCCACCATCCCGTGGATTGCCAACGCCGTCGAAGATCCTGCCAAGCATGTCAAACGAGACGCTCACTTTTGGCGGCTCCCCTGTGAATCTGACGCGTGTTTCAAGGTCGTCGATCCCGCTTGTGCCCTCGAACACTTGAATGACAGCAAGCTCTCGAGAAATATCTAAGACTTGTCCAGTTCGTTCTTCGCCATTGGGCAGCGTAATCTTGGCCGTCTCTCCGAACGAAACTCCTTTCACGTTCTCGGTGAATATTAACGGCCCAGAAACGTAGTTGATGGTTCTGTACTCTTTGGTGAGTAAGCTCGGAGACGTCATCTTGCTGCCTCCAGAGATCCGACGCTGCTGTCTATTTCGTCGATCAGACCTTTGATACTATCCA
>JAJRBK010000011.1 GCA_028679495.1 Methanobacteriota archaeon | reverse complement strand
GGCACCGGCTTCAACTCCGGCGCAGATAAGCTCTGGGTCGAGACTGTCTACGCTTGTAGGAACGTTGTATCGATCGCTGACTGTCTTGACATTCTCAAAGGCACGGCGCACCTCTCGTTCCGTCGCTCCAAGCGGTATGCCGACATCTAAGATGTCAGCGCCCTCTTGGATATGGTGGATCGCCACGGATCGAGCATCAACGAACGGCGCGTCTATTATCTCCCCGAGCACTTTCATCCGTGATTGGCCACCGATTTTAAGGTCGCGCATCGTATAGTGACACCTAGCAGCCGACTCGAGCTGAGCTAATTGCGATTGGGCTTCACGTGCACGCTTGGCGTGGATGATGCTATCGGCAGGCTCTGCTAACGACAGTAGCGAGCGATCGAGGGATTTAAGCGTCAGTTTCAGATCGTACGCTTGTTTAGGCCCCAAGGAGATTTGGATGCCAAGCTCTTTTGCAAGCGCTTCAAAGCCCAGGGGGTTTACTGCGCCGGGAACCAAGATCAAGTCGTAGCGCTGATGGGGTGCCGAAATATACTCCTCATACTTCCGTTTAAGGAGTGAGGGGGTTATAAGTGCCGCGACATCGATATCTAATACTAGCACGTCAGCCGCTGATCCTGCAGCTTGCTTGACAGTCTCTTCAGCCCAACGGCCTGTAGCCACAAGCACTCTTGCTATAGTGCGTCACCGTGATTACATACTCTTAATATACTATATCACAATTACTGATCGCATGAAGCTTGATCTTCACGTTCATTCGTGCTTCTCGCCCGACTCGAAGAGTCCGGTTGAGGCGATAGTGAAGCAAGCCCATGCAGTGGGGCTCAATGGGCTGGCGATTACCGATCATAACAGTATTGACGCTTTTTTCGAGGCGCAAGAGATCGTCGAGGAAGCAGGACTTGGCCTTATTGTTATATCGGGAGTCGAGGTCTCTACTAAAGAGGGGCATCTGATTGCGTTAGGCGTTGAGAATCCTCCGCCGGCGCGGATGCCCTTCAACGAAACGGCCGATCAAGTTCACAAGGACGGCGGCATCGTCGTGGCGCCGCACCCGTTTAAGTTTTTCAGAAACGGCGTTGGCAGTCTCAAAGGCAGGCGCTTGGATGCTGTTGAAGTGTTTAACTCAAGATCACTCTTCGGGTTTGCGAATTATCTTGCAGCCAATTCTGCAGCACACCTTGGTCTTGGCGTCACTGGAGGAAGTGATGCTCATAACGTAGACACCGTTGGCCTCGCATACACTGAAGTAAACGTGAAAGATGACGCATCTGCACAAGATGTGCTTAATGCCATAAAAGCGGGAAAGTCACACGCGAAGGGGCGAGTGTCGCCTCGGTTGCTTTTTTTCACGCACCCGTTTAAAGGACTAGTAGGCAACTTGGGAAGGTAAGACACACTTTGTCTTGCTGCTAGCCCGCTTCTTCTGTGAGCACGTTCCGTAGAGCGCGCTCAAGTTGCGAAGGATCATCGAGAACGGTTATTCGCTCCATCTTTCTTAGTCTTTTAACGTTTTGTTTATCGATATCACGTACAACAAGCATAACCTGCCCGCCCTGGATAGCGTTGTAATCGCAGATGTCCTTACATAAGCCGCAGCCCGTACACTTCAGATAGTCGATTTGCTCGTTAATCGCGTCGTGGGGGCACGCCTCCTGACATCTCTCGCATCCAACGCATATATCGCGGTTAATAAAATAAGGGACAGGGCTCTCGATGCGACCTTCGATATCGACGGGCACGAGAAAAACGGGAATGCCCCCTTTTATTGCATGGGCTACGGCGTTAGTGATTAACGAATCGGCAATACCGTAGGCGATCTTAGCGACCGTGTTGGATGTGGTCGGCGATATGAACAGCGCGTCATAGTTTCCGCGCGAAAACCTACCTGTTTTAGGGTAGCTCCATCCTTGAGCGCTTTCTAGTATCACCTCTTCCATATAGTCGCCCGGTGAGATTGTCTGGAGGTAATGAAAAAGCCCGTACACGCGTGCCACTTCTTCTGCTGCGCGAGATACAAACGTTGTTATGCTTACCTCAACGCCAAACGTATCCTTGAACTGAACAAATAGATCGAACGATTCCGTAAGATAATGGCCCGCTCCTGTAATGCCCCACGCCACCTTTTTGCGCCTTGCCTGTGAGGTCATACTCACCCTTTATCCCCATCCAATTCAGCTAGGTATGTTGTTAACAGCGTAAAGGCGTGCAACTCTTGCTTCCCGCCACATCTTTTTACGATGCTTCCGTAGTAGTCGATAAGTTTTAGATATTTGGGCTCTCGGAGGGCGTTATATCGTGTTGCGTGAATGGTCGCTTCAAGAACCGCGTTGAACCCCCTATTGACCGGTATGATTGGCCTGTCAATGATTCTTGAACGGATGGGATGAAGCCGGACGATAGCGTTTTTTTGTGCACGCTCGTCGAAAACAGCACATGTAAACTCAACCCAGGCGTACGCCGCCTTGAGAACCGGTACACCATCGAAACAATCAAAACAAGAAGACTCGAGATCATCAAAAGCTGCTTTGACGTAGAGCTGTGGGTCTAAAACTAGGTTTGCTACGAGCTTCCCGTTTTGTTTTACGTTTGCAAATGTGTGGGAACCCTTATACATGCTGATATAGAGAAAATCGCGGTTCACAACGCCCATGGGGGCTGCGTTTACCTTGTCCCCGCGTGTCGTGGCAATCACTTCTGAAATACCGCTGCCAAACACAACGTCGGTTAATATCGGAATCCCCCCAGCAATGCGATAAAAAGAGACCCGATAACGAGATCTGCTGTCGTTCCCGGATTGATATGTCGACGGATGAGGTCTTCATCAAAATCGGCCGGGTTTCCATGCTCTAATACCAAGAGTGCCTCTTTTGAGATCTCATGTGCTATGTCCTCCCCCCATTTTTTTCTAACGTGGGTATCGGGAAATTTGCTAAGAAGCGTCAGAAACAGCCGGATAATCGCATCGTTGAGGTTAAGCCCTGATTCCGTGTACTGCTTGATCAGTTGTGCACCGTGAAACGTGCGTGGAAATCCTTCAGTCCATTCTGCAGCGATTGTATCGTTGCGCTTCGACAGCTGCATTATTGCGTACAGCGTTAGCTTCTTGTCTGAGATCATCTGTAATGAAGCGGGATCATACACATCAAGTGTGTCGTGCTCGTCCACTCGCACGCGGAAACACTGGAACGACTTGTAGAACTGCACAGCATCTGAGCTTGATGTATTTTCGACTACGTGGGCGGCACGGCTTTTAAGCTCGTTGAGCGAGTCACTCTGCCCTGCAGCCATACATAAAGGAATGAGCAAGAGTATTGCACCAAAATGACAATTTCCGGCTCTTTGCCATTGAGCGCTGGCCTTAACCGCGCTTAAGATGAGATCACCAATTCGATCCTGTTGAGATGCGGCTTGCCTAAAAACAGGAGAGATGCCGACAGCAGAGGCTAGAAAATGCTCATATCGTAAGTCCTCGAAACTATGTGTACGATCTACATTGCCGGGTTTTGGTGTCCCTGAGACTTCAAGTAACATAGCCAATTCGGCACAGCCGGCAATAAAATCCTCGTCGTACATACCTAGCGTTCACTCAAGCTCCCGACAGCTCAAGAGTTTCTGGGCAAGCTCCTTTTTAAGTTGCATGTACTCGATATCTGAGATATTGTCATCTTGTAAGGTACTGTCTCTCCACGGACACGGGCGAGTGATCTTGCAGCACCATACCATGCTGCCAAAACACGTGTTTGCTCCTCTTCCAAGCTTCGAGTTTATAAAGCTCTCTTTAGTCCGAACGTATTGTTCCGTTTTAATCCCCGCTCTCTTGAGAACATAGCTTAGCGGGCAATCCTTAACTGGCATACAACAGAACGTTAACCCGCGAAGATCTCCCCCCGCGCAGATATGTTTCGGTGCGTTATACCAGCCGATCGTTTTTTCAGAGTGTTCCAAACCGCTTAGGATCTCTTCGAGTGCCGCATTGCCTGCTATAGCTGCACGGGCAACAGAGACAAGGTCTGCCCCCATCGAAAGCATTTTGTGTGCGCTCTCGTAATCGACGATGGAATTATTAGCGATGATTTTTAATGAGGTTTGGTCTCTGACCTTTTTTATGAGCTTTGGGCCCATATTCATGGTGTCTATGTGTACAGCATCCGCTCCAGCTCTTTCTATCGCCCTTGCAAGGACGACATCCTCTGTCACGCCCGCGCGGACTTTCACGCTCAACGTTACATCAGTTTGTTTGATCTCGCGTATCCACTGTTCAAGCTTGTCAAGATCGAACAGCATTCTCTGGCCCACCCCCACTGCCTGCATTTCAGGCTGGCGACAATGGGCGTTTAGCTCAAGGATCGCATTCCTCTTTCGTACACATTCAGCAATCTCAAGCAGGGGTTCTAAAGTAGCTGAGCGCAGATTTACAGCGGCTGCCATGTCGGTCGTCTTCATAACGGCCAGCTCATTTTCTATAACAGATTTTGGCTTCTCATAGGCGAACTCACTTCTCCCTTTCTTGATTAGGCTTCGTGCTGCCTCGATTGTTGCGGTATCTACGTTGTATCCCCCGAGTATTGCGAGCCCAACGCTACGGGATGCAGCAAATGAACTATCAGTTAAGCCAGCTACGGACGCCAAAACCAGCGGGTTCGGTATCTTGATATCGCCGATACTAATCCCAAAATCTATATTAGTCAAAGAAAACCTCTTTGAGAAGTCCCGGGGCAGCTAACGTTCCCGATTGGCCGTATTTCTGATTTAAAGGCTTATGACTTCGCTACTT
>JAJRBK010000094.1 GCA_028679495.1 Methanobacteriota archaeon | reverse complement strand
TGATCGTATGTTTAATGCGATTTGTCGTATCGCTTGCCTTTTCGAACCCTTTGCATCTATGAGAACGCGCCCCTTGTGTTCCCACCAGAATCGAGGAAAAGATTTGCCGTCTTCGTAAGAAGGATCTAAACCTAATTGTCTAGCTGCGTGCATGATCTCTTTTATATCAGGTGCACTTATCGCTTCTTTTTTCGAAAGGATTCTTCACTGTTTACGCGTCTTTTGTGCGTCGATATACACCGGCCAAATGATTCTCTTGGAAGGCTTTGGCATTATAAGGTGATATCGTGCGTATAGATATTTTAATATTGTGAAACCAGCCACTACTTTTATGCACAAATTAGAGATAGAAGTGGGGCAGGATCTCTTTAAGAAAAACAAGGAGGAAGCAGATCAAAACCTCACACTGCTTAGACAGCACAACGTCCGGGCGTTTGACATAATGGGATCGATTGGCTCAGGCAAAACCTCAATAATTGAAAAGGTAGTGCCCCTCTTGAAACACAAGGGGCTTCAGGTTGGAGCTATAGCGGGAGACGTGGTGGGAGAAGACGACTACGTACGAATGAAGGCTTTAGATATCCCAGTAATCAATCTCAACACTGGGACTGAATGCCATCTAGACGCTCATTTGGTAAGACACGCTATCGAGCGGCTCCCGTTAGATGAGCTGGATATTCTATTTATCGAGAACGTAGGTAATATGGTATGCCCAACAGATTTTGAGCTTGGAACCGACGCGCGGATTGTCGTTGTGAGCGTGACAGAAGGGGATGACGTCGTCAACAAGCATCCGATGATTTTCAGAGTAAGTAATATGGGGGTAATTAACAAGATCGATTTAGCTGAAGCAGTGGGAGCAAGCGTGCCTCGGATGGTCAACGATATGAGCCAGATTGCTCCATACGTCAAGCAAATATTAATGAGCGTTAAAACGGGACAAGGGATACGTGAGTTTGCAGATGAGCTGCTGAAGTGTTAGCTAGCTACCTAAGAGGACATTCATTCCTGCTTCTTTTCCAACAATATTGCGTTAATCAGTCCATCCTGGCTCGGTCTGTTAGTCACCTTGGCTTTACCCTCAGCTGTTTCGATAATAGCGCCTTTTGTGATAATGTTTCGCCTGACATAATTTCGGTTGGCTGCGTTGGCTTCGACTGTTTCTATCGCCGTCTTGTTTGTTTTGCCTGTCGATGGGTCAGTAACGTTCACATACGTGCTTCTTAGAAGCCGAATCTTAGTATTTCCTCCAAATCCGTGTACGTGCTTCTTGCGAGTCTCGCCGAGATGTGTGAGTGTGGGCTCCCTCCCCATCTCGGATTTTCTCTTCCCTGTAGAGTGTTTGATTCTGCCGCCTGTGCTTCGTCGTACAGATTTGCCTTGCCATTTCATGCTTTACATCCATTTATCGCTTTTATACGCATTTCATGGTGAGGTGTGTATTTCAAGCTTTCGTATAGGCAAAAAAAGACTAATCAACCGGCACTCGGCTGCCTGTCATAGATCCTAGGATAACAACATTGCATTTGCGAGATATGCGCAAGAAGTCTAAGGGTGTCCGTGTTTATTCGACACCGCTAATCAGCTAGCTTGCCACGTAAAAAAATCGCCGGCGGCACCCGCATACCGCAAGATACATCCGTTACGTTATTTGCGTTTTCAAAACTAAAATACTATCGCCCGATTAGGCTTTTTGGTTAGATAGCATGAAGTCTGCAATAAGCGCTTCGAGCTGTATTCTCTCATTAGCCCCTTCACTGAGCCTGAAATCAATCTCTCCGATACGATCAATAAGCCGAACCTTAAGCGGGTCGGGGATATCAGCCTTGAGAAGCGCTCTGTGGACTTGTATTAAAATATCGCTTCCAGAGAGGCCTTGCTCCTTTATCAATGAATCGAGTAACTCAAGAGCTTGCACCAAACTTCCGTCTAATGAAGCATGAAGGAGGTCCTGAATATCATCTGGATTGGCCGTCGCTGTGATTTGATAAATGGTTTTTTGGTCAACACTTGCACCTATCGAAGCAGCCGACTGTAGTGTGTTGATCGCTTTTCGCAAATCTCCGCCTGCAACGTACGTTATGGCATCAAGCGCCTCGGTGCTTATGTCTACGCCCTCATTTGTGGCAATTCGTTCAAGCCGCTTTTTAAGAGCTGCAGCATCAATCGGCTTAAACCGGTAGATTGCGCATCTCGACTGTATAGGTTCAATTATCTTGCTCGAGTAATTGCACGAAAGTATAAAGCGGCAAGACATGCTGAAGCTTTCCATCGTTCGTCTCAGGGCTGACTGTGCATCGGGAGTGAGTGAATCAGCTTCATCCAAGAAAAGAATCTTGAAAGGAGCGTTGATAGGCGCAGTTCTGGCGAAGTTCTTGATCTTGTTCCGCACGACCTCGATACCCCTCTCATCTGATGCGTTGAGCTCAGCAAAATTATTTTGCCAACTATCGCCGTAAAGCTCATGTGCTAATGCAATTGCAGCGCTGGTTTTGCCCGTCCCTGCTGCCCCAGCAAAGAGCAGATGGGGCAGGTTTTTCAACTTGACGTACGATTCAAGTCGGTTGATGATATGTGGTTGTCCTATAACGTCGCTCAGCTTCTCAGGGCGATACTTTTCGACCCAAATTTCTTCTATAACTATCGCCTCTTCCGTTTGCTATGTTTGTGTTTCCGGCACAGCACAGTACCGCATTTGGGCGATTATCTTTGATTGCTGGTTCATAAAGTCTGCTAAATCAAATATCCCCGTTATGTCAACGACTCCGATAGCGGCAATTGCCGCACCTGATGTATCCCTTATTGGGGCAACTATAACGGGCACGTTCTTGTAATCCCCCGACTGTGGCTTTGTCTTAATGACCCTGTTTTCTTGAAGCACCCTTTCAAGTATAGGTCCAGTATAACTCTCGCTCTTTACTGCGCCATCCTCTATTTTCACGCCTAAATTATTACGGCTACGTAAAGTGACGGGCAAGTTATTCAGTATCGCGTGGATTGCAAGCCCGATAGGACTTAGATCGCGGCTTATTGCGTCTGATGATAGTACAAATTGTTCCTGCATATGCTATCCTCTCTCATAACCAGCAAAGCTGTAGTTTCGTGCTGGCACTCTTATTTAAGCTGTAGCTGTTTTAAACTCCTGGACGACCTGGGTACTATACCAGCGCGCACAGCAACTAGCGTGCGTGAGTGTACTAAGTAAGATGTACACGAGGGGTGCAAGCTGGTCCCGTTGCTCGCGGTTGCAGTTTATTCCACCGATTCGAATCTACCTTCTAGCTTTCGAAGGACCTTTGGCAGTGTCGTGTACTCCATTTCTTGAAGTGGTAGGCGATGCGGTTCAAACGGCCCATGACGACGCATATAATTCGCAATAACGTT